>NZ_RCOD01000102.1:0-93216 GCF_004307505.1 Pseudomonas sp. Sample_11 | reverse complement strand
CGAATTATAGACCTCTGGAATCTGCCGTCAACCGTTAATTTCGCTTTTCTTTCAAATCAGCAAAAACGCTTTCTATATATAGACGCGCCCCCATCCAATGCGCAGTATATTGCCCACTACCACAACAATACTGTGTTTTTGCCTTGGATGCTGCCGCGCAATGAATGATCAACCTCGCTCCCTTGCTTCCACATTGTTTCCGGTTTGCCTGCTCATGATAGCCATGGCGTCCATCCAGTCGGGCGCTTCTCTGGCCAAAAGCATGTTCCCCATCATCGGCGCACAAGGAACAACCACTCTTCGCTTGATCTTTGCCAGCGTGATCATGCTACTGATACTGCGACCATGGCGTGCAAAGCTGACCGCCAAGTCTCTTCGTACCGTGATCGTCTACGGAATGGCATTGGGCGGAATGAACTTCCTCTTCTATATGTCGCTGCGCACAGTGCCGCTAGGCATCGCCGTTGCGCTGGAATTCACCGGCCCTCTGGCTGTAGCTATATATGCCTCTCGCCGCGCCATCGATTTTGTATGGATTGCGCTTGCTGCCGCCGGCTTGCTTCTATTGATACCCACCGGGGCAACCACTGCCGGTATTGACCTGGTCGGAGCGGGCTACGCGCTGGGCGCCGGGGTCTGCTGGGCGCTGTACATTCTGTTCGGGCAAAAGGCCGGCGCCGACAACGGGGTGACGACGGCAGCCCTCGGGGTGATGATCGCCGCGCTGTTCGTGGCGCCGATCGGAATCGTTCATGCCGGCGCTGCGCTGCTTACACCATCACTGATTCCGATCGCTATCGGCGTCGCCATTCTGTCCACCGCCCTGCCCTATACCCTGGAGATGGTCGCCCTGACGCGTATGCCCGCGCGCACCTTCGGCACGCTCATGAGTATCGAACCGGCCTTCGGAGCATTGTCAGGTCTGCTTTTTCTCCAGGAATACCTTTCATTGTCACAATGGCTGGCCATCCTGTGCATTATTCTGGCGTCAGTGGGCGCAACCATGACCATGGGCAGCGGAGCAAAGCCTGCTGTCGCGGCCGACTGAAGCGTAATAGAAAGTGGGGTCTGGTAATTGGCGCTCATTTAGGCCATGTTTAGCTTCGTAACCCATCGCCAGGCATGGATTTTTTCGCAAAGGACGGCACAACGCTGCAAACGCGAGCGAATACAGGCAGACCCGAGCACCAGACTCGCGGCCGCTATTAAGGATGGTAATGAAACGAATTTTGCTATTGATCGCCCTGCTGGCGATCGCGAGTTGCGCAGCGACCTCGGAAACCCAGGTCAAACGCGGCAAGAAGGGGCTGCACATCAACTGTTCCGGACTTTCCTCCTCATGGGACAAGTGCTACACCAGCGCCGCCAATTCCTGCGCGCCCAAGGGCTACAAGGTGATCGCCAAATCCGGGGACGCCGTCGAAGAACCTGGCGATTATCCGTTCGGCTTGAACCCCGCCGGTTATACCAGCCGCAGCATGATCGTCATCTGCAAATAACTACTCGACTCGCGGCAAAGCGAGCTGACGTGTAATTTCCTCGTGACTCGAGCGCAACACCGTACGCTGCACGTCCGGTGTTGCCATCATCCGTGCGACCACCAATGCGCCCACGCATTGCGACAGCACCGACCAGGCCAGACTTTCGCTTTCCAGTATCTCGGCCCAGCCCCGCTGAAGACGGCAGATCCAGTCTTCAGCCTGCTCACGCACCTGTACATCGGCACGGGCAATCTCCGCGCCCAATGTCGGTAGCGCGCAACCGGCCTCGGGTTGCTCGACATGGGCCATGCTCAGGTACTGCTTCAGACAACGCTCCAGCCGCTGCCGATCTGCACCGCCTTGGCCACCAAGGCGCTCAAGACTTTCACTCAACTCTCGCTCGACGATGGCAGCGAACAACGCATCCTTGGATGAAAAGTGGCTGTAGAACGCGGCGCCACTCAAACCGATGGCTTTCATCAGGCCATCCACGCCCACCGTGGAAAACCCCGATTTCTTTGCCGACAGCGCGCTGCTTTGCAGCAATCGTTCGCGGGTTTCCGATTTGTGTCCGGCCGAATAACGCATGTCATCTCCTGAAGTAGATCGCCTTGACGCTGCCCGAATCCTAGCATAACGTTCGTTAACTAAACGATCGTTAACCCAAAGGGATTCACCCATGAATAACAAGAAGGTCGTGTTGGTTGTCGGCGCCGGTGATGCCACCGGCGGGGCCATTGCCAAGCGCTTTGCCAGTGAGGGATTTATAGCCTGTGTGACCCGGCGCAGCGCCGACAAATTGCAGCCACTGGTTGACGCAATCATCGCTGAGGGCGGTGAGGCCCATGGTTTCGCCTGCGATGCGCGCAAGGAAGATGACGTCATCGCCTTGATCGAAGATATCGAAACCCGCGTCGGCCCGATCGAGGCCTTTGTCTTCAACATCGGCGCCAACGTGCCCTGCAGCATTCTCGAAGAAACCGCGCGCAAATATTTCAAGATCTGGGAGATGGCCTGCTTCTCCGGTTTTCTCAATGCCCGTGAAGTGGCCAAGCGCATGGTCACTCGGCAGCGCGGCACGATTCTGTTCACTGGTGCCACGGCCGGGCTGCGCGGTGCTTCTGGATTTGCCGCTTTCGCCGGAGCCAAACACGGCATCCGCGCACTGGCGCAAAGCATGGCGAGAGAGTTGGGGCCGATGAACATTCATGTCGCCCACGTCGTAGTTGATGGTGCGATCGATACCGACTTCATCCGCAACAGCTTTCCCGAGAAATACGCGACCAAGGATCAGGACGGCATTCTCGATCCAGGGCACATCGCTGAAAACTATTGGTATCTGCACAGTCAGCCACGGGATGCCTGGACCTTCGAGCTGGACCTGCGCCCATGGAACGAACGCTGGTAAGCCCTCCCCCCTCATTACAACAATAAGAGAGCGATTTGATCATGACGAAAACCGTGGAATTCTATTTCGACCTCGGCAGCCCCACCACCTATCTGGCGCACACCCAGCTAGCGAAAATCTGCGCCGATACCCAGAGCGAACTGATCTATATGCCGATGCTGTTGGGCGGCGTGTTCAAAGCCACCGGCAATGCTTCGCCAGCAATGATTCCGGCCAAGGGTCGCTACATGTTTCAGGATCTCGATCGCTTCGCCAAACGCTACGGCGTCCAGCTCAGATTCAATCCGCACTTTCCAATCAACACGCTGATATTGATGCGTGCCGTCACTGGCATGCAGATGCGCCAGCCGCAGCGTTTCGCCGAGTTCGTCGATTGCCTGTTCAAGGCGCTTTGGGTCGAAGGCCGTAACCTCAACGATCCGCAAACCGTTGCCGCCGTGCTGACTGAAAACGGCTTCGATCCCCAAGAGATAATCGCGCTGACCAACGATGAATCGGTAAAAGCCGCACTCAAGGAAAACACCGAAGCCGCGATCAAGCGCGGCGTTTTCGGTGCCCCCAGCATGTTCATTGGCGATCAGTTGTTCTTCGGTCAGGATCGACTCGACTTCGTAGAAGAGGCATTGCGCCAGGATTGAAGCCGAGACCCAAGGCACCGCGAGCGGCGCCTTGGGTAAATCGATCAAATGGCCACAGTGCGCTCGTTCAACCAGCTCAACGCCGCGCCATCCAGCAATGGACTCAGTCGCTCACGCACTTCGCAGTGGTAGTCGTTCAGCCACTGCTTTTCTTCGTGGGTCAACAGGTCAGCAATCAGGCAGCGGGTATCGATCGGGCACAGCGTCAGGGTTTCGAACTTGAGGAAGTCGCCGAATTCGCTGCTGCCGGCCTCACGGTTCATCGCCAGGTTCTCGATGCGCACGCCCCAGCGGCCCGGGCGATAAGTGCCGGGTTCGATCGAGGTAATCATCCCCGGCTGCATCGCCGTCTGCGGTGCCGGTGCCGCTTGATAAGCAATCACTTGCGGACCTTCGTGAACGTTGAGGAAATAGCCCACGCCATGACCGGTGCCGTGACCGTAGTCGACGTTGTCAGCCCAGATCGGCGCGCGGGCGATGGCGTCGAGCAGCGGCGACAAGATGCCTTTCGGGAATCGTGCCCGCGACAGCGCAATCACGCCTTTCAACACGCGCGTGCAATCCTGTTTCTGCTCCTGAGTCGGCGTACCCACCGGGACCATGCGCGTGATGTCTGTGGTACCGCCGAGGTACTGGCCACCGGAGTCGATGAGCAACAGACCATCACCCTCGATCAGCGCATGCTCCTCTTCGGTAGCGTGATAGTGCGGCATCGCGCCATTGGCGTTGAACGCGGCAATCGTGTTGAAGCTCAGCGAAACGTAATCGGGACGCCGCTCACGGGCAGCGGTAAGTTTCTCGTCGATGGTCAGTTCGGTGACGCGCTCGCGCGCCCACGCTGACTCCAGCCAGGCAAAGAATTCGCACAACGCCGCGCCATCCTGCTCCATGGCTTTACGGATGTGTTGAGCGTCGGCTTCGCTTTTCTGCGATTTGGCCAACGTAGTCGGGTTGAGACCCTCGACCAGTTTCACGCCACTGTCCAGGTTATCCAGCAACCCCGTGGTCACTCGCGCCGGATCGACCAGCAGGCTCGCGCCACTCGGCACAGACCGCAACGCATCGGCCACTTCGCTGTAGTCACGCAGCGTCACGCCATCCTGCTCCAGTACGGCGCGCAGATCGGCATCGACCTTGCTCAGCGCCACGAACAGCGTGGCCTGTTGCTGATTGATCAAGGCGAACGAAACAAACACCGGATTGAACGAAACATCACCGCCACGCAGGTTGAACAGCCAAGCGATGTCGTCGAGGGTGGCGATGAAATGCCAATCGGCGCCACGCTCTTGCAAGTTTTCGCGCAATTTCGCGAGTTTCTCGCCACGGCTGACGGTCGCTTGTGGCGGCAGATGCTGATAGATCGGCGCGTTCGGCAGGCTCGGGCGATCACGCCAGACTTCCTGCAACAGGTCGATATCGGTGCGCAGGCGAGCACCGCGTGCCTCGAGCCTGCTGCTCAGTGTGCGCGCCGAAGCCACCGCCATTACCGCACCATCCACGGCAACCACGCCGCCCTCGGGGGTTTGCTCCGCCAGCCAGTCCAGCGGGCTCGGTTGCCCCGGTTGCAGCTTGACCAGTTCGATGCCGCTGCCGTTGAGCTCTTTCGTCGCCTGTTCCCAGTAACGACTATCGGCCCACACACCCGCGAAATCCGCAGTGACGATCAGCGTACCGACCGAACCGTGGAAACCCGACAGCCATTGCCGGCCCTGCCAGTAACCCGGCAGGTATTCCGAAAGATGCGGGTCGGCGGACGGCACCAGCAGCGCATGGATGCCTTCGCGGCGCATCAGTTCACGGGTATGCGCCAGGCGCTGAGGCACCGATCCTTCGGTCAAGGTGTGGGAACTCATCATGTCTCCTGCTAATCGCGTTATCGTTATTGTCGTAGCCTTCGCGGCCATGGAAAGCGTCTGCTGTTTAGAGCCCTGCCGCCCAGAATGCCGGGGCACTGGCGCAGGCGGTTGTGATCAGGTCAACGGCCTTGTCGACATTCTCAACGCTGGTAAACCGCCCGAGGCTCAAGCGAATGGTGCGCCCCGCCAGCCGCGCATCGTGTCCGAGCGCGAGCAGCACGTGGGACGGCGCATTACTTGCGGAATTGCACGCCGACGTCGCGGAAAACGCGATCGAATGGCTCAATGCGGCGCTGTTGAACTCGCCCTCGCTGAAGGTCAGGCTCAGGGTGTGCGGAATACGTTGCGAGGCACTGCCATTGAGGCGCACGCCGGGCAACTTCAAAAGCTGTTCGAGCAAGCGTTCGCGCAAAGCGATGATGGATTTTTTCTCTTCATCGAATGCGTCGGCGGCCAAAGCGAAAGCAGCGCCCATCCCGGCAATCTGATGAGTCGCCAGGGTTCCGGAGCGCAGGCCACCTTCATGACCGCCGCCGTGGATCTGTGCCTGCAAGCGTTGCTGCGCCTGCGGGCCGACATACAAAGCGCCGATGCCTTTGGGCCCGTAGAGTTTGTGTGCGGAAAACGACATCAGGTCCACCGGCCAGCGGCTCAGATCGATCGCGACCTTGCCCGCGCCTTGCGCCGCATCCACATGAAACAACGCCTGCCGACTGCGCACCACTTCGCCAATCGCTTGGACATCGTTGACCGTGCCCAACTCATTGTTGACCAGCATCAGCGACACCAGAAAGGTGTCGTCACGCATCGCTTCACTGACCGCTTGCGGCGTGATCAAGCCTCGGGCGTCCGGTACCAGATAGGTCACGGCAATGCCCGAGTCCTGCAATTGCCGCGCGGTGTCGAGAATGGCCTTGTGTTCGATCTGACTGGTAATGATGTGCCCGCCGCAAACGCCACGGGCCTGAGCGACGCCTTTGAGGGCGAGGTTGTTGGATTCGGTGGCACCGGAGGTCCAGACAATCTGCTCAGGCTGCGCGCCGACCAGATCGGCGACTTGCCGACGTGCCTGCTCGACCGTCTGCCGGGCCTGCTGGCCGAAAGCGTGGGAGCTGGACGCCGGGTTACCGAAGTTACCGTGAAAGCCCAGACATTCGATCATCACTTGGATGACCCGCTCGTCCACCGGGGTGGTGGCGGCGTAATCGAAATACAACGGACGTGTGTTCATAAAGGACTCGCAGAGCGTGTTCCGGGATCAGGAGGCTCGTGTCTGCAAACGACGATGCACAGCCTCGTGAGCTGTGCATGGGTTCGAGAGCGTCATCAATACCTGATCGGATGCCGTTAAAGAAGTAGGGCTTCATTTAAAAGTGCGTAGGAACGCTCCTGAAACCGAGCTTAACAGGCATCGGGCCGGCGATTGAAGCAATGCGTCAGTGAAAGCTTTCGAGAAGTAACGGATACAACGAGATCACCAACAGCGCTGCCATGCCCCAATTGAACACGCGCAACCAGCGCGGATCTTTCAGCACATTGCGCAACAGCGTGCCGCACGCCGCCCACAGGCCGACACTGGGCAGATTGATGATGGCGAAGACCGCAGCGATGATTACGACGTTATAGAAATAACCCTGCATCGGCGTGTACGTGCTGATGGCACCGATGGCCATGATCCACGCCTTGGGATTGACCCACTGGAACGCCGCGGCGCCCAGATAGCTGATCGGTTTCGCCTCGCCGTGAGCACTGTCGCCGACCGGGCCGGAGTGGGCGATCTTCCACGCCAGATACAACAAATACGCTGCGCCGACATAACGCAGCACCGTATACAGAATCGGGTAGGCCTGAAACACCGCACCAAGGCCGAAGCCCACCGCTACCACCAATAGAAAGAAGCCGCAGCTGATGCCGAGCATGTGTGGAATGGTGCGGTTGAAACCGAAATTCACTCCGGACGCCAGCAACATGGTGTTGTTCGGCCCCGGTGTGATCGAGGTGACAAGGGCAAACAGGGCAAAGGCCAACAGCAGATCAAGCGAGAGGTTCATCGAGGCAGTCCATCCAGGGTCATTCAGCTGTTGACCCTATCCCACACGGCCCGGCAAACCCACGGACAGTTAGGGAAAACTTCAAGCAGTACAGTTTGCTGTCAGCTTGGACGGCCGTGCAGCTGTATGGCACGTTCGGCGCTCATCTCACCCTGTTGATCGAAGCCGAAAGTCTTCTGCGGCTGGCCGAGCAATTGGGCTTTTTTGGCGTGGTATTCGTCGAACGACAAACCGCTGCGGTTCAGGGCCTCCAGCGCCAGCTCGCGGGATTCTTCAGCTGTATAAGGGCGCAGCTCTGGCGAAACATGGCCGGCACAACCGGCGAGTACGGAAACAGCGAGCATCAGCGAAACAGTCAGTAAACGGTTCATGGGAGCGTCCTGGCGAGCAATGTGGAGTCGATGGAGAAAGGCTACGCCCGGGCACGCTCGCGCAGAAATCAACGCTCTCAATAGTGGCTATCAGCTTTGCGCTAATACTGACTGACCGGCAAACGGCAGTGCAGCGCGTCGTCGTGGCTGCGGGCGATACTGCTGTGCACCTGGAACGAGTTGAAGGTCACGTTTTTCGCCCGATGGGTACGGATCAATTGCCAGAAATCCTCCTCGCCGCTTTCGAAACTGCGAAATGCCGCCTCCCCCGCTTCGCGACTTTGCCACTGCAAAAAACTCAGCACGCGGCGGCCGTCGTCGCTGGCTTGCACGCTGGCGCTGAGAAATCCGTCGTAACGCAGAGCCAGGCCCTCGGTCTGCGTCGCCAGTGCCGAGACCAGCGCCGCTTGCTGGCGGGGTTCGATTTCGAATTCGATCAATTGGGTAAAGCTGCGATTGCTCATGGAAAGCCCCCACTCATGTTGAAGCGAGCCTTGCGACCCGAAGAGCTGCAGGGTAAAACCTCTAGTTAAGTCAAGGTCAAGAGTATTTTCCGCATGATCAGCAAGGAGCAGGTGCACAAGCCTCTCACCGTGGGTGAGGTTGCTGCGCGCAGTGGCGTCGCGGTCACGGCGC
The DNA here is from genome assembly GCF_004307505.1 of Pseudomonas sp. Sample_11. NCBI lineage: Bacteria > Pseudomonadati > Pseudomonadota > Gammaproteobacteria > Pseudomonadales > Pseudomonadaceae > Pseudomonas > Pseudomonas sp. Sample_11. The sequence continues at coordinate 84,775 of NZ_RCOD01000102.1, read as the reverse complement.
TGCATTTTTATGAAGCCAAAGGTTTGATCAAGAGTGAGCGCAATGCCGGCAACCAGCGCCGCTATCCGCGCGCCGTCCTGCGCCGGGTGGCGTTGATCAAAGTCGCGCAACGGCTGGGGATACCGCTGGCGGAAATCGGCGAAGCGCTGAAGATCCTGCCGCAGGATCGCGCGCCGTCTGCAGCTGACTGGAAAACGCTATCTGAACAATGGCAGCGCGAGCTCGATGAACGGATCAGGCAACTTACGTTGATGCGCGATCAGCTCACCGGGTGCATCGGCTGCGGCTGTCTGTCCATGGAAGCGTGTCCGTTACGCAATAAAGGCGACATGCTCGGTGACCGAGGCCCAGGCCCGCACTTTCGCGATGAGTGATGACGCTGCTCGTCGGCGAACAATTTGCGCAGTAAGGACGGTTCTATAGTGATTGCTCCGGGTAAATCCGGTGTAACCACATCTGTTGAAAACAAAACAGGGAGAACGTCATGAGCGTCAAACCCATTCCCGAGGGGTATCACAGCATTACCCCGTATCTCGGCATCCAACAGGCCGCCGAGGCCATCGAGTTCTACAAGAAAGCCTTCAACGCCAGCGAAGTGATGCGCCTGACCATGCCCGACGGCAACATCGGCCATGCCGAGCTGCGCATCGGCGACAGCGCGATCATGCTCGGCACGCCTTGCGACCAAGGGCCGTTGAGCAATCCGCAGCAGGCAGTGTCGATCGGCTTGCACCTGTATGTCACCGATGTCGACCAAGCCTTTCAACAGGCGCTGGATGCCGGGGCGCAAAGCGTCTCCGAGGTCAAAGACCAGTTTTACGGTGATCGCAGCGGCACGCTGAGAGATCCGTTCGGCCATCTGTGGTTTCTCGCCACGCACAAAGAGGATCTGAGCGAAGAGCAGATTCGCCAGCGTGCGATGGAGATGTTCAGCCAAGGCTGAGGGCTTTTTGCCTCGGATCGACCGGCAAAAATGCACTGCCGATGTAATTGCGAAACATTTACTTTCATATCCGCTTTCGGGATTTTCTTCGCTCATCCGTCTTATAGGAATGCAGGCCGTTCGCGTAGGCAAAAGCCACGAACGGCCTCCCGGGGAGTTCCGTGCTGCGAAGCCCGTAGCCCGGCCCCTTCCACCGCAATCAAGACGCGCAATCATGTCGAAGAAATCCCGTTCCAAACTGTGGTTCCTGGTGCATAGCTGGCTGGCGTTGCCGATCTGGTTCTTTGTATTGATCGTCTGTGTCACCGGCACGCTGGCAGTGGTCAGCCAGGAGATTGTCTGGCTGGCCAACCCGCAAATGCGCGCCAGTCAGCCGTCGGACGACGCGCCGCGACTGAGCTATGACCAGATTCTCGCCGCGATCAAACAGGCCGAGCCGCAAACCCTGGTGCAGAGCATCAATCGTCCGGACGAGTCGCACTTTGCCCTCGACGTCGAAGTCAGCTACCCCGACGGGCGCTCGTTGACGGTCTATGTCAATCCGTACACGGGGGTCATTCAGGGCACCGCGCCGGCGTTCGATTTCAAGGCGTTCACCCGCGCCCTGCACGGCTGGTGGCTGGTGCCGTTCACCAACGGCTACAGCTGGGGCTGGTATCTGGTGTCATTGCTCGGCGTGCCGATGCTGGTGTCGCTGATTACCGGGCTGGTGGTGTACAAGCGCTTCTGGAAAGGTTTTCTGCGCCCGACCCTGCGCGTGCGCCACGGCGCGCGGATTTTCTGGGGCGACTTTCATCGCCTGTGCGGCATCTGGTCGATCTGGTTCATCGCGGTGATTTCCATCACCGGCATCTGGTTCCTGATCAAGGCGATCCTGTTCGATAACCAGATTTCCATTTCCAGCGAACCGATCATTCCGGCGATGTCCCGCGAAAGTGTGCCGATCTCGGCCGCCGGCACCCCGCCGCCGCGTATCAGCCTGGATCGCGCCATCGAAATCGCCCAGCAGAAGATTCCGGGCCTGGAAGCCAGCTACGTCAACCTGCCGGGCAATGCCTACTCGCACATGAGCGTCAGCGGCCGTGGCTGGTATCCGCTGATGTATCAGACCGCGACACTCAACCCGTACAACGGCGAAATGGCTTCCTCACGGTTGCTGTCCGATCGGTCCTCGCTGGAATTCGTCACCGAATCCATGCGCCCGCTGCACACCGGCGACTTCGGCGGCATCTGGATCAAATTGATCTGGTTCTTCTTCGGTCTGTTGCTGAGCATGATGATCCTCAGCGGCCTGCTGATCTGGACCAAGCGCACCGCATTGGCCACCGCCAATGCGCTGAAACGCGAGGACAAGAAAAACCGCGTCACCGCCCAACCGGCGCTGCGCCGTGAACCTTCGGAGGCCAGCCTGTGAACAAAGCCATCTCGGTCACACCGCCGTCGCGCCTGTCGCGTTTCTGGCACAAGTGGCGTTTCCACATCAATGTTCTGCTGTTGCTGATTCCGCTGGGTTTCATGCCGAAATACTTTGCCGATGCCTCGCTGTTTCGCGGCGACAGTGGCCTGGGCCAGCGTGAAATAGGCACCGTTCAGGTCGGCCCGTGGAGCCTGCGCCTGGCCGAACTGCGTGACGAGGCGCCGCACCTGAGCGGGCCGGCCGGCTATATGAAGGACTTCACTGCCGCCGTTTGTGATACCTGCGTCGAACAGGTCAAGGCTACTTACCTGCGCATCGGCAAGCCGCGCAGTCTGCGCGCCGCTGGCACGATCTTCTTCGGTACGCCTTATCGCATGGGCACGCAAATGCCGATCCCGGCAAAGACCAAACCTGACGCCGAGCTGTGGATCACCATGGAAGGCTGGGACGGCAGCATGCACCAGGCCGCGATTCCCCTGAGCCAAGCCTCCCCCGCCACGGTTGCGTGGCTGAACAAACAAGGAGCCAAACCATGACTCGCTCACCCCTTCATACCCGTTTGCTCGCCAGCGCCGCGCTGTTGCTGAGCGCCGGTTTCAGTGCCGGCGCCCTGGCGCACAACCCGATGTGCGAATGCAAAGCCATCGATGCCGAACAGATCAAATGCACCGGCGGTTTCTCCGACGGCAGCGGCGCGCCGGGGGTAACCCTCGACGTGATCGGCTACGACGAAACCATTCTGGTGCCGGGCAAATTGGGTGATGACTCGACGCTGACGTTCAAGAAGCCCGGCAGCGAGTTCTATGTGCTGTTCGACGCCGGCCCCGGCCACGTGGTGGAAATCGACCAGGCGGATATCGAAGCCCCATGAGTAGCCCGACGACGCAAGTGGTACGCCCGGCCGGCGCCGGTCATGAAACCCTCAACGTGCTGCTGTTGTGCCTGCTGATCCTCGCGATCGCCGGCTCGGTGGTGGCGTGGCGCGGGGTTTCCCATGAACCGGAGCCGGTCGCCAGCAACCAGTACGACGCCCGCCGCGATCTCAGCGCCGCCGAGCAAGGCATTTATGCCGACCTGCGCGTGACCCTCGACGAAATCCGCTTGTTGCGCGAAGAGCAAAAAGCCCTGCCGACGCCACAAATGCTCGCCGACGAAGGCTTTGCGCCGTTCGCGCAGGACGCCAGTTCGGTCAGCCGTGGCGGTCACGCATGGCAGATGTTCGCCGATCGCGCCTATTTCGGTCGGAGTGCGACGCCTGACGTCGCCGGCTCGTTTCTGATGCGTGTCGGCACTGACGCCAACGCGGCGCCGGACATCTGGCTGAACCGCAGCGCCGATCCCGCACCTGCTGAGGATCTGTCTGACGCGGCGCTGTCCGCCGCTGGCTGGAAACAGATCGTCGCGCAATTCGATGCCGGGGTTACCCGCGAACATCGCCATTGATTCCTCGCCTTTATCCGAGAGAAGACTGCTTGCCCATGTCCATTTCATCTCCTCGCCGTCCCTTGTTACGCCTGTTTCTGCTTGGCCTGTGCGCCTGCCTGCTGAGCCCGTTGGCCAGCGCCGAGCAAGGCAAACGCCTGCGTATCGGCATCACTCTGCATCCGTATTACAGCTATGTCGCCAACATCGTCGGCGACAAGGCCGAGGTGGTGCCGCTGATTCCTGCGGGCTTCAATCCGCACGCCTACGAACCGCGCGCCGAAGACATCAAGCGCATCAGCGGACTGGACGTGATCGTGCTCAACGGCGTCGGTCATGACGACTTCGCCGACCGGATGATCGCCGCCAGCGAAACACCCAACGTCAAAACCATCGAAGCCAACGAGAACGTGCCATTGCTGGCGGCCACCGGTGTCGCTGCGCGCGGCGCTGGCAAAGTGGTCAATCCGCACACGTTCCTGTCGATCAGCGCCTCCATCGCCCAGGTCAACAACATCGCCCGCGAGCTGGGCAAGATCGATCCGGACAACGCCAAGATCTACACGCAAAACGCGCGCGCCTATGGCAAACGCCTGCGGCAGATGCGCGCCGACGCGTTGGCCAAACTGACCCAGGCACCGAACGCCGAACTGCGCGTGGCCACGGTGCACGCGGCTTACGACTATCTGTTGCGTGAATTCGGTCTGGAAGTGACGGCCGTGGTCGAGCCGGCCCACGGCATCGAGCCAAGCCCGAGCCAGCTGAAAAAAACCATCGATCAATTACGCGAACTCGACGTGAAAGTGATCTTCTCCGAGATGGATTTCCCTTCCAGCTACGTCGACACCATCCAGCGCGAATCCGGGGTGAAGCTGTACCCGCTGTCGCACATTTCCTACGGCGAATACACCGCCGACAAGTACGAAAAGGAAATGACCGGCAACCTCAACACCGTGGTTCGGGCGATTCAGGAGTCGGGGGCATGACGTCGAAAGAAACCTTGATCGCCGATCACGCTGAACCGCCTGTGGGAGCGAGCCTGCTCGCGAAGGCGCCGGATCAGGCAACATCTTCGTTGAATGACGCACCACATTCGCGAGCAGGCTCGCTCTCACAGGGGATAACCGGGCCATCGCTGGAGTTTACGGAAGTGAGCCTGACGCTGGGGCGCACGACGATTCTCGACAAGGTCAGCTTCCAGGTGCAGCCCGGCAGCGTGCATGCGCTGGTCGGCCCCAACGGCGGTGGCAAGAGTTCGCTGATCAAGACCCTGCTCGGGCAGATGCCGCATCAGGGCCAGCTCAGCCTGCACTGGCCCGGCGAGCCCGGCACCATTGGTTACGTCCCGCAGGCGCTGGAGTTCGATCGCGGTTTGCCGATGACCGTCGACGATTTCATGGCCGCCATGTGTCAACGGCGTCCGGCCTTTCTCGGTTTGAGCAAACACTACGCCGGCGCCATCGGCGAGGCACTGGAGCGCGTCGGCATGCAGGACAAGCGCAAGCGGCGCATGGGCGCGCTGTCCGGCGGTGAGCGGCAGCGGGTGCTGCTCGCGCAGGGTTTGATTCCGGCGCCGCAGCTGCTGGTGCTCGACGAGCCGATGTCGGCCCTCGATGAGGCCGGGATCCAGGTGTTCGAACGTCTGCTGACTGACTGGCGCGCGGCGGGCATCACGGTGTTGTGGATCGAACATGACCTGGAAGCGGTGGGTCGGCTGGCCGATCGGGTTACCGGTCTCAACCGCCGCGTGCTGTTCGATGCCACACCGCAACAGGCGCTGACTCCGGAACGTCTGCTGACGCTGTTTTCCACCCATCCACGGAGCGCGGTCTGATGAGCTACGAAGCCTTTCGTTTGATGGTCCAGGGTTGGGCATCGTCAGGTTATCTGCCCGAGGCGCTGGCCTACGGTTTTGTCGTCAATGCGCTGCTCGCCGGCCTGCTGATCGGCCCGGTGCTGGGCGGGCTCGGCACGCTGGTGGTGGTCAAGCGCTTTGCATTCTTTTCCGAAGCAGTCGGCCATGCCGCGTTGACCGGTGTCGCCATCGGCATCCTGCTCGGAGAACCCTACACCGGCCCCTACGGCAGCCTGTTCGGTTACTGCCTGCTGTTCGGCATCCTGCTCAATTACCTGCGCAACCGCACCGGGCTGGCACCGGATACGCTGATCGGCGTGTTTCTCTCGGTGTCACTGGCACTGGGCGCGAGCCTGCTGCTGATTCTCGCCGGCAAGATCAACGTGCACATTCTGGAAAACGTGCTGTTCGGTTCGGTGTTGACCGTCCACGGCAATGATCTGGCGGTGTTGGCCATCGTCGGTTCGCTGGTCATGGCCCTCGCCCTGCCGCTGTACAACCGCATCATGCTCGCCAGTTTCAATCCGCAACTGGCGGCGGTGCGTGGCGTAGCGGTGAAGACCCTGGATTACCTGTTCGTGATCCTGGTGACCTTGATCACCGTCGCGGCAGTGAAGGTGATTGGCGCGATTCTGGTCGGCGCCTTGCTGGTGATTCCTGCGGCAGCGGCGCGCTTGCTCAGTCAGTCGCTGAAAGGGTTTTTCTGGTGCTCGGTGCTGATCGCTACCGTCAGCACCCTGTGCGGGATTCTTGCGCCGATCGTGTTCGATCTGCCGATCCCGTCCGGCGCCGCGATCATTCTGGTCGCCGGCATCGCTTTCGCCCTTGCCGCCATTGCGCGCGGCGTCGTCCCCAGCCTGAAAGGGAACCTTGGATAAATGGCTTTTTCATTGCGTAACCTGACTCTGGCCATGGCCCTGTGTGGCGTGGTCTGCACTCCGTTGATGGCGGCTGAAACTGCGAAACCGTTGCGCGTTCTGGCCTCGTTACCGATCACCTATGGATTGGGCGAGGCATTGCTCAAGGGCACGAACGTCAACCTCGAACGCGCGGCGCCGGCCAACCTGCCCGGCAGCCGCCAGACCGCGTATTTCACCGGCCGTGGCGCTCCGGCGCTGAGCAAACTGGCCACCGACGCGGACGCGGTAATCGGTCTGCGTTCGCTGTGGGCCGATGATCCGCTGTACCCGATCGCGCGGCGCAGCAATATCCGTATCGTCGAAGTCGACGCTGCGCGCCCGGTCGACGGCGCCCTGCCCGGCATCGCCGTGCAGCCGGGCCTGCAGGTTGATGGCCTGAACAGTCTGCCATGGCTGGCGAGCAACAACATGGGGCGCATGGCCGATGTGATGGCCGCAGACCTGGTGCGCCTGGCGCCGAGCGCCAAGCCTGCAATCGAAGCCAACCTGGCGGCGTTGAAACAGCGTTTGCTGAAACTCAGCGCGGACACCGAAGCGCGTCTGGCCGAGGCGGACAACCTGAGCGTGATGAGCCTGAGCGATCACTTCGGCTATCTGATTGGCAGCCTCAACCTTGAACTGGCGGGACAGGATGCGCGTCCCGATGCCGATTGGACGCCAGAGGAGTTGAAGAAGCTGACAGCGACGCTCAAGGACAATGACGTGGCGGTGGTGCTGCACCATCGCCAGCCAGCGGAGCCGGTGAAAGCAGCGATTGCCGAATCCGGCAGCCGTCTGGTGGTGTTGAGTACCGATGCGGCCGATCCGCTGGCGGAGCTGGAGGGGAATGTGGATTTGTTGCTCAAGGGGTTGAGCGGAGCGTAGTTTCAGTAAATCCGCGTAATCGTTCTTCGCGAGCAGGCTCGCTCCCACAGGGGATCGCATTTCAATTGTGGGAGCGAGCCTGCTCGCGAAGAGGCCCGCACCCACAACGTCACTCTCCAGACATAAAAAACCCGCTGACCATCACTGGCCCAGCGGGTTTTTTATGCCCGGTCGCTTATTGCGCCGCGACTTGTGCATCCATCTTCTGGCGCAGGCTCAATGGGCGCATGTCGGTCCAGACTTCTTCGATATAGGCCAGGCATTCCTTTTTCAGGCCGCTCTTGCCCACGGTGCGCCAGCCTTGCGGCACAGCTTTGTAATCGGGCCAGATCGAGTATTGCTCTTCGTGGTTGACCACGACCTGAAAGAGGATGTCCTCGCGGTCGAATACTGACGTCATGCTGGTTCTCCATCGTTGTAAGGTCGGCTGCACAAAGAATGCAGCCGGGTATGTAGAAAGAACGTTCGCCGCGCGGAAAAATTTACAGCGCGGCGCTGGCAGCGGCCAATGCGCGACCGAAGATCTCGGCCACCCGGTCGATTTCTGCGGCAGTGATCACCAGCGGCGGCAGGAAGCGCACCACCGCGCCATGCCGACCGCCGAGTTCCAGAATCAGGCCACGCTTGAGGCACTCACGCTGCACCAGCGGCGCCAGACGCGCAAACGCTGGCGGATGACCGAGCGCATCGGGCGCGCCGTTCGGGTCGACCAGTTCAACGCCGAGCATCAGGCCGCGACCACGAATATCGCCCAGCTGCGGGAAGTCGCGTTGCAGGATGTGCAGATGCTCGCTGAGTCGATCACCCATGGCGGCGGCGTGCTCGCAAACCTTGTGCTCCACCAGATAGCGCATCACCGCTGAACCGGCGGCCATGGCCATCTGATTGCCGCGGAACGTGCCGGCATGGGCGCCGGGTTGCCAGGTGTCGAGCCAGTCGCGGTAAACCACCACCGCCAACGGCAGGCTGCCACCGATGGCTTTGGACAGTACAACCACATCCGGAACGATACCCGCGTGTTCAAAGGCAAACATCTTGCCGGTACGGGCGAAACCGCTCTGGATCTCATCAACGATCAACGCCACACCGGCCTTCTCGGTAATCCGGCGCAAGCCGCGCAACCACTCGATATCCGCCGGTATCACGCCGCCCTCGCCCTGCACCGCCTCGACAATCACCGCCGCCGGCAATTGCACGCCGGCCTCAGGATCGTTGAGCAGGTTTTCCAGATAACTCAGATTGGCGTTGACGCCCGCCGCGCCACCGAGGCCAAACGGGCAGCGGTAATCGTAGGGGAACGGCATGAACTGCACGCCGTTGCTGAGCAACGCACCCAGTGGTTTTTTCGGTCCCAGGCTGCCCATCAGGCTCAACGCACCTTGACTCATGCCGTGATAACCGCCGGAAAATGACAGCACGGTGCTGCGCCCGGTTGCGGTGCGCACCAGTTTCAGCGCTGCTTCCACGGCGTCGGTGCCGGTCGGGCCACAAAACTGGATTTTCGCTTGCGCCGCCAACTCCGTCGGCAGCAGCCCGAACAGGTCCTGGACGAATTGATCCTTGACCGGCGTAGTCAGGTCGAGGGTGTGCAGCGGCAACTCATCGGCCAGCACTAGCTGGATCGCCTCGATCACCACCGGGTGGTTATGCCCCAGCGCCAGCGTGCCGGCGCCGGCCAGGCAGTCGATGAATGTACGTCCTTCAACATCCTCGACATACAAGCCTTTGGCACGCTTGAGCGCCAAGGGAATACGCCGAGGATAACTGCGCGCGTTGGACTCCTGCCGGCTCTGCCGCGCCAACAACGGTGATTCGTTGAATTCGAACAACGTTTCCGCCGGCGCCGAGGCGACCCGGGCCGACGACGCTTCGATAAGACTGGTGGCGACTGACATCTCTCGACCCCTCAATTCGCTATGGATAGTGACCAGAACAGCACACCGACAGGTGCGCGTTCCGGTCGCGGGGCGCACTTGCAGGTTTTCCTGTTCTGGAAACGCTTCAGCGCGGTGCGGATTTACACCCTTGATCGAGTTGTCCGGCCGGTGAGGACAAAGGTTTGCGCAGCGGCACGGTTTGCAAGCCGTTGGAAAGACCGGGTGGCGCTGCCTGTTGGTAACCCAGGTGCCGATAGAACCCCTCGGCGGTGCGGGTGCTGTTGAGGTGAGCATTGCGCACACCGCGAACCCGCAACCAGCCTTCGACATTCTGCATCAGCGCCCGGCCGACGCCTCGGCGGAAGGATTCCGGCTGGACGTAACACAGCAGGATTTCGCCACTGACCCGGGCCATGCCGACACCGACCGGTTTGTCATCAAGCAAAGCGACGCAGAGATAGAAATGTGGGTCGGCGAGCCGGCTACTGATGAAATCGGCGTAAGAACGGTTGAGCCAGTCGCTGACGAGAAGTGGATGGTTGCGGTGATCGAGTGCACATCCGATGCGGATCGAGCGCTCGACAATACGGTTGATGATGCCGGTGTCGGCCAGGGTGGCCGAACGTACGCAGACGGGTGCTTCCATGGCGCAGTTCCCTCAATCCATTGAGTCAAAGCTGGGTTGACCTTAGCCCCAACCCTGGCGGATAGCGAACGCCGAGAAGTTACATTTGATGTGCCAGAACATGTTTTTTTTGGGATCTGAGGTGAGATCAGAGGGTTTGCAACGGCATGGTCAGTTCCACCCGCAAGCCATCCGGGCGGCTGTCGAAATGCAGGGCGCAGTCACAGCGCTGAACAATCGCCTGGACAATCGCCAGCCCCAGCCCGCAACCGGTGCTCTGCCCGTTGCGCCAGAAGCGTTGGGTCAGATGCTGCAAATCATCCTGCGCAATGCCCGGGCCATGGTCACGCACGACAAAACGCACGCGATTGCCGATGTTTTCCAGATGGACCTCGACCGCGCAATCTTCAGGCGTATGGCGCAGGGCGTTGTCGAGCAGGTTACGCAGTGCAGCAATCGCCAGCACGGCGGGCATTTGCAGCGGCGCGGAGGACAGGTCGTCCGGCACGTGCAGTTTGATCCGCAGCCGTTCACCGCCGGTGGCGTCCTGGATCGCCAGTCGGGCCACTTGCTCGGCGCTGCATTGCGAGCCGTCATCGAACGACAGACTGCCTTCGACCCGCGCCAGCAGCAGCAACTGTTCAAGGGTGCGATGCAGGCGATCGGCGCCCTCCTCGGCGCGGGCCAGCGATTGATCGCGGGCGCTGCCATCGGTCATGCGCGCGACTTGCAGGTGGGTCTTGATCGCCGTCAGCGGACTGCGCAGTTCATGCGCCGCGTCACCGGTCAAGCGACGTTCACGCTCGATGGTCTTGCCGATGCGCTGGAACAATTGATTCTGGGTTTCCAGCAACGGCTTCAATTCGCTGGGAAACGCCTGCAACTGCAATGGCTCAAGGGAATCGGCATTGCGCCGCATCAGCGCCTCGCGCAGACGATTGAGTGGAGCCAGACCCTGACCGATGCCCAGCCACAGCAGGCACAGGCAGCCCAGCAAGGCCACACCGACCGGCACCGAAGCGGCGAGCAGAATCGACATGTTCAAGGCTTCGCGCTCGATCTGCCGATCCGCCGTAGTGATGCGCACATCGCCCCGGGCCAGGGTGAAACTGCGCCACGGTGCGCCGTCGATCATTTGATCGTGGAAGCCCATTTTCTCGGCTTCCAGCGCTTGCTCGGGGTTGTTGTGGCTTCGCGCGAGAATCTCGCCGCGCAATGAGCTGACCTGACAGGCCATGCCGCCGGGAATGTTCAGCTGTTCAGCACTGAAGTGGGTGCCCTCGCCTTTGCTCGGCAGCGTCGGCAATTGCTCAAGCAAACCGGCGACCATGCGCGCCGAAGCGACCAGTCGCTGGTCGAGGGAGAACATCATCTGATTGCGCAGATCGCTGAGCATCCACGCCGCCGCCAGCGCCCAGATCAGCGCGAAGGCAGCGCCGAGCGTCAGACTCAGGCGCAGGCGCAGACTCATCACTTGCCTTGCTCTCCGCCATCGGCAGGCCCGAGGCGATAGCCCAGACCACGCACGGTTTCGACGATGCCTTTGCCAAGCTTGCTGCGCAGATGATGGATATGCACGTTCAGTGCGTTGCTTTCCAGTTCGTCGTTGAAGCCGTAGACGCTGTCCTTCAGTTGCTCGGTGGACAGCACCCGGCCGCGATTGTGCAGCAATGCCTGCAACAGCGACTGCTCGCGGCGCGACAGGTCCACCGGTTGCCCGGCGAGGCGGGTTTCGCGGCTGCTCGGGTCGTAAGTAAGCGCGCCATGCTCGATCAGATTGACACTGCGACCGGCCACTCGGCGCAACAGGGTTTGCAGGCGAGCGAACAGTTCGCGCAGGTCGAAAGGCTTGAGCAAGTAGTCGTCAGCGCCGGCCTGCAGACCGTCGACACGATCGGTCACCGAGTCACGGGCAGTAAGGATGAGAACCGGGATCTCCAGGCCGCTCTGCCGCAATTGCTGGAGCAACTTGAGGCCATCTTCGTCGGGCAACCCGAGATCGAGAACCATCACGTCGAATTCGGCGACCTTGAGCATCGCCCGCGCCTTGGACGCGGTGTTGACGTGCTCGACGGTCAGGCCCTGTGCCTTGAGCCCGGCGACGATGCCGCTGGCGATCAGCTCATCGTCTTCGCAAACCAGTACGTGCATAGGGGCTCCGGAAATAAAAAAGGCGAGTGAAGCAGGCAAGGATTAAGTGGCAATTATGGCGGCACACGTCGACTTCGCAAAGCTGCACGAGAATGCAGTCAGGTTGTCGCAGCCCGGCAACCCACGCGAGCCTGCCATGCAAACTTTATTACCCCGTTACCCATCCGGAAACAATTCCAGCCTTTATCGCCAACGCAACTTCATCTAGTTTCAACCGGCAACTTCAACCCCACACTTAAATGGACTTTTAAACATGACCAACTTGAATAACTTTGTTGCCATAGACTGGCGCTCCGGCCCTGATCGAATTTATTTTTTCTTCAAGGACACCGATACCTATTCGCGCTTTGATATTGGCGACAATAGTGTCCCGTCCAATTATCCAACCGCCACGGCAGGCAACTGGGACAACTTCGCCCCGTATACCAAAGATCTGCGCTTTGGCTTGACTACCACTTCCTTCGGCTGGAACGCCGGAAGTGACGAGGATATTGCCTGGCTGTTCTTCTATGACGGAACAACTCCGATGGTCTGCAAATACGATCAGGACAGCGATAAAGTTGCCGCCTTCTACAAGGTAGCCGACTCGGTATGGAAGCCGATTCTTCCATATTTTGACAAGATCATCGCCGGCACCTGGTTTCAACTGACAGGCCACCCTTTTCTGTTTCGATTCATCCTCGATGACGGCCACTACTTGTCTTTCGACTACAAGGCCAAGACCGTCAAGTACAACCGTTTCGGCGAATATCAGCTGGGCGCGCTGAAACCTTACAAGGACCGGATAATCACCGCGGCGCAGAATGACCGGACATTTGCAGACAGTTACTGGTATATCTTCCTGACCAACAATCAGCACCTCACTTACAACATTCAGTCCGACCGACTCGTTGCCGGCCCCAGAACCATTGATGACGGTAATTGGCCCGGCCTGCTGCGTGGCTGATTGGTCAATCCCGGCGAGCCTAGTAGGATAGGGTTAATTATCGGTTAATCGCCGCCGCCCATCCTGCACCCCACTTGCACAGGGACAAGGCTCCTCCATGCGTCATTTTTTTCTTCTGTTTGCTCTATTGGTTTCCGGTCTGGCTCAGGCCGGAAACAATCCGTTCGAGTCCAGGCCGGACTTTTTACCCGTCGATAAGGCATTCGTACTCACCTCCGAGCGTCTGGACTCGGGCGACACCCAGCTGTTCTGGCAGATCACTGACGGCTACTACCTGTATCAGAAACGTTTGAAATTCGACGGGCTGGCCGCCGATCAGCAGCCGGTGTTGCCTGAAGGCGAATCCCACAGCGATGAGTTCTTCGGCGAGCAGCCGGTGTACCGCCAAGGGCTGGAAGTGAAAATCCCGGCGGCGGCCAGCGGTCAGATCAAGGTCAGTTATCAGGGCTGCGCCGATGCCGGTCTGTGCTATCCACCGCAAACCCGGGTGATTGACCTGGGCGGCAAAGCCGCAGCAACAACAGGCGCTGAAGCCCCGGATCAGGCTTTGGCCAGCAGTCTGCAACAACGGGCGCTGGGCTGGAGTCTGCTGGTGTTCTTCGGACTCGGCCTGCTGTTGGCGTTTACCCCGTGTTCGCTGCCGATGCTGCCGATTCTCGCCGGGATGATCGTCGGCAGTGGCGCCACACCACGGCGCGGGTTTGCCTTGGCCAGCAGCTACGTGATCTGCATGGCACTGGTTTATGCGGCGATGGGCGTGATTGCTGCGCTGCTCGGTGCGAACCTGCAGGCGTGGTTGCAGAATCCTTGGTTGCTCGGCGCATTTGCCGCCATTTTCGTGGTGCTGGCATTGCCGATGTTCGGCTTCTTCGAGCTGCAACTGCCGGTGGCCCTGCGTGATCGTCTTGAACATGCGTCGCGCAGCCGCAGCGGCGGCAGCCTGATCGGCGCCGGCGTGCTGGGCGCGTTGTCCGGTCTGTTGGTCGGGCCATGCATGACCGCGCCACTGGCCGGCGCACTGCTGTACATCGCGCAGAGCGGTAACGCGTTGCACGGCGGTCTGATTCTGTTTGCGCTGGGCATCGGCATCGGTGTGCCGCTGTTGCTGCTGGTCACCGTGGGCAACCGTTTCCTGCCGAAACCCGGGGCGTGGATGAATCTGCTCAAGGGCATATTCGGCTTCCTCTTTCTTGCCACTGCATTGTTGATGCTGCGCCCGGTACTGGACCCGTCGTTGTGGCTGGGGCTGTGCGGCGCTCTGCTGTTGATCGCCGCTTACAGCGCCTGGAAACAATCCGCAGGGTTTGGCCGCGTCGCGCAGATGTTTGGCGCCCTGTCCTTGTTGCTCGGTTTGTGGGGCAGCTTGTTGGTGATCGGTGCGGCGGGCGGCAGTGATGATCCGTATCAGCCATTGCAGGTCTACAGCGCCGGCCCTGTCGCCAGCGCGTCGCCAACGGGTCACGATGCCTTCAGCACAATAAAGGAACCGGCCGCCCTGCAACGCGAACTCGACGCGGCCAAGGCTCAGGGCCAGTGGGTGTTGCTCGATTACTACGCCGACTGGTGTGTGTCGTGCAAAGTCATGGAGAAGAAGGTGTTCGGTGAGGCCAAGGTCATGCAGGCCCTGAGCGACGTGCGCCTGCTGCGCCTGGATGTGACCGCCGACAACGCTGCGAGCCGTGAGCTGCTCAGTCGTTATAAAGTTCCGGGGCCGCCGACGTTCATCTGGATCGGCGCTGACGGCGAAGAACGCCGCAGCCAGCGCATCACCGGCGAGGTCGATGCCGATACTTTCCTGCAACGCTGGTCCGCCACCCGAGATGCCAACTGATGCTGACGTTCACCCTCGGCACCTTCGCCATCGCGCTCAACCACCTGCTGCTGATCAGTGCTCTGGCGCTGGCGACGTTTGTCGGCTGGCGAGTGGCCAAGCGCGGCGGCGATAACCCCGAGTCGGCGCTGTTCAGCCTGTTTTTGCTGGGCATGCTCGCGGCGCGCGTTGCGTTTGTCGCGCTGTACTGGTCGCATTATCGCAATGACCCGTGGCAGATCATCGATCTGCGCGACGGCGGTTTCCTCGCTTGGCCCGGGGTCATCGTGCTGTTGCTGGCGGCGTTGTATCGCGGCTGGCGCCGGCCCGCTTTGCGCCGCCCGTTGGGCTTCGGCGTGGTCAGTGGCGTGGCGTTCTGGCTGCTTGCCACCCTGTCGCTGAATATCTACGAACAGGGTACGCGCCTGCCGGATATATCCCTGCGCAACGCCGCTGGCGAAACCATCAAGCTCAGTGAGTATCAGGGCGGGCCGCTGGTGATCAACCTCTGGGCGACCTGGTGCCCGCCGTGCCGGCGAGAAATGCCGGTGCTGGAAAACGCCCAACAGCAGCGCCCCGATCTGACGTTCTTGTTCGTCAATCAGGCCGAAAGCATGCAAAGCGTGGCAACGTTCCTGGAAACCCAGGGCCTGAGCCTGAACAACGTGCTGTTCGACCGCGGCGGCCGTCTCGGTCAGGCCGTGGGTTCCATGGCGTTACCGACTACGCTGTTCTATAGCCCGGACGGTCGCTTGCTGACCAGTCATCTCGGTGAACTGTCGAACGCCAGCCTCGCCCGCGCCCTGGAAACCTTCGACACTTCACCTTCAAGCCCGAATCAGGCCGTTGCCCCGGCCAACTCTGCAAGGAAACTGCCATGCCCCGCCTCCGCCACCTGCTGACGCTGACCCTGGGCACTGCCCTGCTGCACTTGCCGTCGGTGCAGGCTGCTGAAGAACTGCCCGGCGCAATCAAAAAGATCGAAGCCAAGGGCGCGAAAATCGTCGGCCAGTTCGACGCCCCCGACGGCCTGCGCGGGTACGCCGCGCAATATCAGAACCGCGGCATGGCGCTGTACCTGACCCCGGACGGCAAGCATGTCGTGGTGGGTAATCTGTACGACGCCGACGGCAAGGACCTGAGCAGCGAACCGTTGCAGAAACTGGTCTACGCACCGATGTCCAAGGAAGTCTGGGCCAAGTTCGAGGCGAGCAACTGGATTCAGGACGGCAACAAGGATGCACCGCGCACGGTGTACCTGTTCAGCGATCCGAACTGCCCGTACTGCAACATGTTCTGGGAACAGGCACGGCCATGGGTCAAGGCCGGCAAGGTGCAGTTGCGCCACATCATGGTCGGCATCATCCGCGAAGACAGCCCGGGCAAATCAGCCGCGCTGCTGGCGGCGAAAGACCCGGCCAAGGCCCTGGAAGATCACGAAAAGGCCGGCAAGGGCAGCGCGCTAAAGGCCATGAAAGACATTCCGGTCGCCGTGCAAACCAAACTCGCGGCCAACATGCAGTTGATGGAAGACCTCGAACTGCAGGCCACCCCGGCGATTTTCTACATGGATGACAAAGGCGAACTGCAACAACAGCAAGGCGCGCCTTCGCCGGACAAGCTGGTGAAGATTCTCGGGGCGAAATAAAACCGATCCTTTATCGCCTGACCCGGCCTCATCGCGGGCAAGCCCGCTCCCACAGAGTCTTGTGATGAACACGGAATATGTGAACACCTGAAACCCTGTGGGAGCGGGCTTGCCCGCGATTGGAATTCACTCGGTCTAGCGGTTGCGCTCGGCCAGAAACGCCAGCAGTGCCTCAGTGACAAACTCGGGATTCTCCAGATTGGAGATATGCCCCGCCTCCGGCACCAGCACGCACGGGCAACCGATCAATTCAGCCATTTCCCGGGCTTCCGAGGGTGGTCGCGGTTTGTCCTGATCGCCGCACAGCACCAGTGTCGTCGCCGGGTTCAGCTCGCTCAGACGTGGCAACAGGTCGTTGCGGCCAAACGTGATGCGGCCCATCGGCACAATGCTTTCGCGCAGACGCTCGGGCGAGTAGCCCTTCAATTTCGAGCGGAAATCCTGATACAGCGCCGACTGCGGGTCGATACCCGGGCGGAAGAAGATTGGCACAACGATGTCGAGCAATTGTTCGGAGATGGTGCCGCTGTCTTCGATCTGCTTGAACAACGAGAAGTAATACTGCCGGGTCGGTTCCGGCTCGACGCCGACGTAGGTGTCCATCAGCACCAGACCGTTGAGACGTTGCGGTGCGGACAGTGCCAAACGCGCGCCCCACATGCCGCCGACCGACAGCCCCACCAGAGTCACGCGGTCGATGTCCAGATGATCGAGCAAGGCCTGTGCCTGACGGGCGATGTCGTCCAGCGAAGTGGTGCCTTCGGGTAACTTGCCGGACTCGCCATGCCCCCACAGATCCACGGCAATGACGCGATAGTGCGGGGTCAGCGCGGCGATCTGCGGCGCCCACATCGCTTGATCCCAGAGATAACTGCCAGCCAGCAACACGGCCGGGCCGGTGCCTTGATCAATGTAGTGCAGTGCTTGTCCGTCAACCGTGAAAAAGGGCATCGACCACCTCCGCGAGAAAAAACAGAACCGGCAGACTGAGCTGCCGGTTGTTGATCGTCAAGGATGGAAATGTACAGTCATGTACTGGTGATTTGTGTTGAGTTCACCGACGCCATCGCTGGCAAGCCAGCTCCCACAAGGTTCAACGTCGTTCACAAGATTTGTGCTCACCGCAAAAACTGTGGGAGCTGGCTTGCCAGCGAAGAGGCCGGCCCAGGCGCTGAAGGACTACAGCCCCTCCAGCTCCGCCATCAGATCATTCAACCGATCAACCTTCTCCTCGGTAATGTCACTGGCCGCCAGCCCATCGATGTATTCGGCCAGTTCCTCCACCGTGCTGCATTCGAACATCGCGCGCAGCGGCACATTGCGTTGCAGGGCTTTTTGTACCCGCGATGCAATTTGCGTAGCCAGCAGCGAATGCCCGCCCAGTTCGAAGAAATTGTCGCGCACCCCGACCTTTTCCACCTTCAGCACCTCAGCCCAGATATCAGCCAGGGCCTGCTCCAGCTCGTTGCGCGGCGCCAGATAATCCGCGCTTTGCAACTGACCGATCTCCAGTGCCGGCAAGGCTTTGCGGTCGAGTTTGCCGTTGGCATTGAGCGGCATCTGCTCCAGCCATAGCCAGTGCAGCGGCACCATGTATTCCGGCAGTTCGGCGCGCAGGCGCTGCTTGATCCGCTCCAGGCGTTCGCCCGGATTGAGCGCCGCATCGGCCGCGACCAGGTAGCCCACCAGATGCTTGCCGTTGACGCCTTCCTGCACACCCACCGCCGCGTCGCGCACTTCCGGTTGTTCATGCAGACGCGCTTCGATTTCACCGAGCTCGATGCGGTAACCGCGAATCTTCACTTGATGATCGACGCGGCCGACGTATTCCAGTACGCCGTCGGTGCGGCGCCGCGCCAGGTCACCGGTGCGGTACAGGCGTTCGCCCGGCGCGCCGAACGGATTCGGCACAAACACCGGCGCGGTGCGCAGCGGATCGCTGACGTAACCGCGACCGACGCCGGTCCCGGCAACGCACAGCTCACCCACCGCGCCCAACGGCACCAGATCCAGCGCGCCATCGACCAGGTACAGCAAGTTGTTATCGGTCGGCGTGCCGATCGGCAAATAGCTGCCGCGCGTCGACGCCATGTCGACACGGAAGAACGCCACGTCATCCGAGCATTCCGCCGGGCCGTAAGCATTGACCAGACCAATGTCCGGATAACGCAGCAGCCATTGATGGGCCAGTTCCGGCGGCATCGCTTCACCGGTCGGCAGCATCCAGCGCAAGCCGTCGAGGCTCAGACGCTCGGAGCCGAGCATGCCCTGAATCAGCGACGGCACACTTTCGAGCACGGTGATGCCCTGCGCCTGCACATGCGCCAGCAGACCTTGCGGATCGTGGGCAATCGCGTTCGGCACGATGTCGACCCGCGCGCCGAACAATGGCGCGGCGAGGAACTGCCAGACGGAAATGTCGAAGCTTTGCGAGGCGGTCTGCGCAATCACATCGGCCGCGCTCAAGTCGAGGTACGGACGTTTGCTCAACTGGTTGTTGAGCATGCCGCGCTGCTCGACCATCACGCCTTTAGGCAGCCCGGTCGAACCCGAGGTGTAGATCACATAGGCGAGATTGTCCGGGCCACTGTGGATGCCCGGATTGTGGGTCGCTGCGGCCGACGCCTGGACCTCTTCCCACACCAGCAGGCGCGGACGATTCGAACAGCCAAACTCTTCGAGCAAGGTCTGCGCCTGCTCAAGGCAGGCTGCGCTGCACACCAGCAACGGCGTGCGGCTCAGCTCGATGATGCGGCTCAGGCGCTGGCTCGGCAGACCCGGGTCCAGCGGCAGGTAACCTGCACCGGCCTTGAAGCTGCCGATGATCATGCCGAGCAGGTCGAGATTACGCTCGGCCAGCAGCGCCACCGGTTGATCCATGCGCACCCCGGCAGCGACCAGGGCATGGCCGAGGCGGTTGGCGTTGTGATTCAGTTCGGCATAGCTCAATTGCTGATCGAGGCAACTGGCGGCGATGCGCTGCGGATGCGCCGCGACCTGCGCTTCGAACAGCGCCACGTAGCTTTGCTCCAGCGGATAGTCATGGCCGCTCTGGTTGCAACCGTGCAACAGGAAGTCACGTTCTTCGTCGCCCAGCAGCGGCAAATCGGCCATGTCGCCATGGAAGCCGTCGACCAGCGCCAGCAGCAGGCGCTTGAACTCACTGAGCATGCGCTCGACCGTCGCCTCGTCGAAGTAACGCTGGTCATAGGACAGGTGCAGGCCAAGGTCATCGCCCGGGTAACATACCGCCGTCAGCGGGAAGTTGGTGTGGGTACGGCCGGAATCCGAGGTCGCATTCAGGCTCTGTGCACGATCAAGCACCGAGACTTCCACCGGGGCGTTTTCGAAGACGAACAGGCTGTCGAACAGCGGCTGGCCTTTGGGCAATTCGCTCTGCTCCTGGATGTTTACCAGTGGCAGGTATTCGTACTCGCGCAGTTGCATGTTGCTGTCGAGCAAAGCACTGAGCCATTGACGCACGCTGCTGCGCTGATCGTCCGCCGGCATCTTCACGCGCAGGGCGATGCTGTTGATGAACAGGCCGACGGTGCGTTGCATTTCCGGCATCTCCACCGGCCGCCCGGCCACCGTCACGCCGAAGAGCACGTCGCAATCGCCGCTCAGGCGCCGCAAAACCAGAGCCCACGCAGCTTGGGCGAAGGTGTTGACGGTCAGTTGATGTGCCTGCGCCAGTTCCCGCAGCCGTGCGCCGTCCTCGACATTGAGGCGGGTGTAGCGGTCGCCGACGATCATGCCGCCGCTTTCACCGGCGTGTTCGCGCAGGAACGGCCGGTCGCTCGGGATCGGCGTGGTGCGCTCGAAGCCTTGCAGATTCTGCCGCCACCACTGCCGCGCCTCGGCCAGGTTCTGGCGTTGCAGCCAGCCGATGTAATCGCGATAACGCGGCGGCACGCTCAACTGCGCTTCACGACCTTCACCGAGGGCGGTGTAGATCTCGAAGAAGTCGTTCATCAGCAGCGAACGGCACCAGGCGTCGATGAGGATGTGGTGGTTGCTCATCATGAACCAGTAGCGCGCCGCGCCGACCTTGATCAGGCGCAGGTGAAACGGCGCCTGATTGAGCAGATCGAACCCGGCTTCGCGCTCGCTTTTCAGCAGCGCTTGCAGCTGTGGTTCCTGCTCGGTTTCGGCGACGGCGCTCCAGTCCAGATACTCGATCGGCGTACGCCCCGGCGTGTGAATCACTTGCAGCATGTCTTCGCCAACGTTCCAGCAGAACGAAGCGCGCAATGCTTCATGGCGAGCGACCACCGCTTGCCAGGCCTGGGCGAAACGCTCGGGATCGAGCTCGCTGTTGATGCGATATCGATCCTGCATGTAGTACAGACCGGTGCCCGGCTCGAGCAAGGTGTGCAGCAACATGCCTTCCTGCATTGGCGTCAGCGGATAGACATCTTCGATGTGCGCGGCCGGCACCGGCAGCGCATCGAGTTGCGCCTGAGTCAGTTTCGCCAGTGGGAAGTCCGATGGTGTCAGGCCGCCGGCTTCGTCTTGCAGACAATGGGCGATCAGGCTTTGCAACTCACCGAGGTAGGCGGCGGCCAGATCGTTAATGGTTTGCGCCTCGTAACGCTCGGCACTGAAAGTCCAGCGCAGCAGCAGTTCACCACCGTAAACCTGACTGTCGACACTCAGCTCGTTGGGCAACGGCGCCTGCGGATCGTGGGCGGCACCGACCGCTTCATCCAGCGGACGGAACAGCGCATCGCTGCCGAAGCTCTGGTCGAACTGGCCGAGGTAGTTGAAGGTGACCTGCGCCTGCGGCAGCGCGGCCATGTTCTGGCGGCAGCCGTCATCGGCCAGATAACGCAACACGCCATAACCAAGGCCTTTGTGCGGCACGGCGCGCAGTTGTTCCTTGATTGCCTTGATCGAAGCGCCCTGCCCGGCGGCCTCTTCGAAGTTGTGCGGGGTCAGGCGCAGCGGGTAAGCGCTGGTGAACCAACCGACGGTGCGGGTCAGATCAATCTCGTCGAACAGGGTTTCGCGACCGTGTCCTTCCAGTTGAATCAGTGCCGAGGGCTGGCCGCTCCAGCGGCACAGCACACGGGCCAGCGCGGTCAGCAGCAGGTCGTTGACCTGAGTGCGATAAGCGCTCGGTGCCTGTTGCAGCAACTGCCGGGTGCGCTCGGCATCGAGGCGTACGCTGACGGTTTGCGCATGGCGATTCTGCCTGCCGCCCTGCGGGTTTTCGCAAGGCAGATCAGCGCTCGGCCCGGCCAGTTGCGTTTGCCACCAACCGAGTTCTTCACGCAGGGATTCGCTGCCGGCGTAGGCCTGCAAACGCGCGGCCCAGTCCTTGAAGGCGCTGGTTTTCGCCGGCAGTTTCAGCGGCTGCGCAGCGTCGAGCTGGCGATAGGCGGTTTGCAGATCATCCAGCAGCACGCGCCAGGAAACACCGTCGACCACCAAGTGGTGGACGGCGATAAACAGACGTTGCTGATCATTCACTACATCGACCAGCACTGCGCGCAGTAACGGGCCGTTTTGCAGACTCAGGCTGCGTTGCGCGTCGGCGAACAGGGCTTCGCACCGGTCCAGCGAATCGACGCTGAATTGCCAGAGCACATCCTCATTCGTCAGCACTTGATGCGTCGCTTGCCATGCATCATCGGTTTCAATGAAACGCAGACGCAGCGCATCGTGCTGCTCGATCACTGCCAGCAAGGCTTGCTGCAATCGTTGCGGCTCGAGGCGCACAGTCGGTTCCAGCAACAGCGCCTGATTCCAGTGCTGACGCTGGGGAATGTCCGTATCGAAGAACCAGTGCTGAATCGGCGTCAGGCGCGATTCGCCGTCCACCAGGCCTTGCTCGGCCGTCACTTGCTGGGTGCGACTGGCAACGGCGGCGAGCGTCTGCACGGTCTGGTGCTGGAACAGGTCGCGCGGGCTGAAGTGAATGCACTGCTGCCGCGCGCGGCTGACCACCTGAATCGACAGAATCGAGTCGCCGCCGAGCTCGAAGAAGTTATCGTTGAGGCCGACCTGCCTGACGTTGAGCACATCGCACCAGATCTGCGCCAGGGTCTGCTCAAGCTCGTTGCTCGGCGCGACATAGACCTGACGATTGAGGTCCGTGTCCGGTGCCGGCAAGGCGCGGCGGTCGAGTTTGCCGTTGGCGGTCAGCGGCATGCTTGCCAGCAGCATCAGCTGGGTCGGCACCATGTAGTCCGGCAGTTGCGCCTTGAGGTGCGACTTGAGCGCTTCGCGCAGTTCAGCCTGTTGCGCTTCGCCGTGTCCGGCGACATCGGTAACGAGGTAACCCACCAACTGCTTGCCACTCGGCGCATCCAGCGCCAGCACCACCGCTTCGCGGATCGAAGGGTGATCGAGCAGGCGCGTTTCGATTTCGCCCAGTTCGATGCGGAAACCACGGATTTTTACTTGATGATCTATCCGGCCCAGATACTCGACCAGACCATCGGCACGCTGGCGCACCAGATCGCCGGTGCGATACATGCGCCCGCCATCAGCGGCAAACGGGTCAGCGACAAAACGCTCGGCGCTGATGCCCGGGCGGTCGTGATAGGCCTGAGCCAGACCGGCGCCGCCGACAAACAATTCACCGGTCGCGCCTTGCGGCACCAAGGCCAGTTCGGCGTCGAGAATGTAGGCGACTCGCGCCCCGATCACACTGCCGATCGGCACACTGCCGGCGCCCTCTTCCAGTACCTGCGGCGCCAGACTGGCCAGCGGCATGACCACGGTTTCAGTCGGGCCGTAAGCATTGAAAAACTGCGCCGGTTGGAATGCCGCGCGAATGCGCTGCAGATGCTCGCCGGTCAGCGCTTCACCGCCGGTGATGATCATGCGCACCGGCAGGACTTCATTCTGCGTGGCAAGGAACTGCGCCAACTGGCTGCCGTAGCTCGGCGTGAAACCGAGGACGTTGATCCGATGCGTGCGAATCAAGCCGCAAATTTCTTCCGCGTCCCACTGCCCTTGCGCCCGCAGCACCACCTGCGCACCGCTGAGCAGCGGCACCAGCAGACGTTCGGTGGCGGCGTCGAAGTTGATCGAATAGAAATGCAGTTCACAATCGTCCGGGCGCATGCCGAAGCGTTCGATCACGGCCTGACAGTGCATGGCAATTTCGCCGTGGGAGACCACCACGCCTTTCGGTTTGCCGGTCGAGCCCGAGGTGTAAATCAAGTAGGCCTGATGTTGCGGCAGGCTGATAAACGGCAGCTCGCTGGCCGGGTAGTCGGCCAATCCCGGGCTGTCATCTTCCAGACACCAGCGCGCCACGTCTGACGGCAAGTCACCCAGGGCCTGAAACATCGCCCGATCGCTGAGCAGCAGACCGATGCGGCTGTCTTCGATCATGTAATGCAGACGGTCGAGCGGGTACTCCGGATCCAGCGGCACATAGGCGCCGCCAGCCTTGAGAATCGCCAGCAGGCCGATGACCATTTCCAGCGAACGCTCCAGCGCCAGCCCCACCCGCACCTGCGGGCCAACCCCACGTTCACGCAGCGCCCAGGCCAGACGATTGGCCCGGGCATCGAGTTCGGCGTAGCTCAGGGTCTGCCCGGCGAAGGTCAGCGCTGGCGCGTCTTTGCGCGCCAGTGCCTGCTCGGCGAACAGATGATGGATGCACTGGTCGAGACGATGCTCGCCCGGCTCGATGCCAAGGCTGTCGAGCAGGTGCTGTTGCTCGGTGTTGTCGAGCAACGGCAGTTCGCTGAGGCGTTGCTGCGGATCAGCGATCAACGCTTCAAGCAGGTTGCGCCAATGCCTGGCCATGCGTTCGATGGTCGGCTCGTCGAACAGATCGGTGCTGTAAGTCAGGCAGCAGCCGAGGCGATGGTCGAGGTCGGTGACTTCCAGATTGAGATCGAACTTGGTCGCCCGCGCATCGTTGGCCAGATACTCGACAGTCATCCCAGCGAGGGTGCGGCTCTGCTGGAATTCCCAGCGCTGCACGTTGCACATCACCTGGAACAGCGGGTTGTAGGCCGCACTGCGTGGCGGCTGCAAGGCTTCGACCAAATGATCGAACGGCAGATCCTGATGGGACTGGCCTTCGATCACGGTGTGGCGCACCTGCTCGAACAGTTCGCCGACCGACATCTGCCCGTCGAGCTGGCAACGCAGCACCTGGGTGTTGAGGAACGCCCCGATCAGCCCTTCGCTTTCCGGGCGAATGCGGTTGGCCACCGGCGCGCCGATGCGCAGGTCGGTCTGGCCGCTGTAGCGGTAGAGCAGCGTGGCGAGTGCGGCGGTCATGGTCATGAACAGGGTCAGACCGTTTTGCGCATTGAACGCCCGCACCCGCGCAGCGAGATCGTCGCTCAGATCGAAACGGAACAGCTCGCCCTGATGGCTCTGCACCGGTGGACGCGGGCGGTCGCCGGGCAGTTCCAGCAGCGGGTGTTCGCGACCGAGTTGCGCGGTCCAGTAGTCGAGCTGGCGCTGGCGCTCGCCGGACTCCAGCCACTGACGCTGCCAGACGCTGTAGTCGAGGTATTGCACCGGCAGCGGCGCGAGCGGCGAGGCGCGCTCATCGACGAACGCTTCGTATAGCGCACTGAGTTCACGGGCAAAGATGTCCATCGCCCAGCCTTCGGTGACGATGTGGTGCAGGGTCAGGACGAAGTAATGCTCGTGCTCGGCGGTCTTGACCAGACAGGCACGCAGCAACGGGCCGGTTTCCAGATCGAACGGCTGGTGCGCTTCTGCATCGGCCAGTTGCTGGACTTGTAGCTCCCGGACTTCTGCCGGCAGGCTGGAGAAATCCTTCCAGCCCATGCGCACGCCGGTCTCGGCATGCACCTGTTGGCGGGCGACGCCATCGACACTGGGGAAAGTGGTGCGCAGGGTTTCGTGGCGCAGGATCAGCGCCTGCAACGCTGCCTCGAAATGCTCGACATGCAGCACGCCGCGCAAGCGCGCCATGCCGCCGACGTTGTACGCCGGGCTGTCCGGTTCCATCTGCCAGAGGAACCACATGCGCTGCTGCGAATAGGACAGCGGCACCGCTTGGCTGCGGTCGATTTTTGCGATCGGCAACTGTTGATTGGTGCGGCCGCTGACCTGGATCAGGCGAATCTGTTCGGCGTAATCGCCCAGTTCGCTGTGCTCGAACAATGTGCGCAGCGGCAGTTCGACGTCACAGGCCTGACGTGTGCGCGAAATGATTTGCGTGGCCAGCAGCGAATGACCGCCGAGGGCGAAGAAATCATCGCGCAGGCCGATCTGCTTCAGACCCAGCACTTCGCGCCAGATCGCGGCGATTTGTTGCTCCAGTGCGCTGACCGGCTCGATATGTTCACGCACCTGCCATTGCGGCTCGGGCAAGGCGCGGCGGTCGAGTTTGCCGCTGGGACTCAGCGGCATCGCATCAAGGCGCAGCAATTGTGCGGGCACCATGTATTCCGGCAGCTCGGCAGCGAGGGCGGCTTTCAGCCGAATAATTTGCTCATCGGCATTTTCCTGCGCATCGGTCGCCGTGAAGTAGCCGATCAGTTGTCCACCGGCAGCGGTTTCGCGCACCAGCACCACGGCCTGGGCGACGCCATTTTGCGCCAGCAGTCGCGCCTGGATTTCTTCCGGTTCAACGCGAAAGCCGCGCAGCTTGACCTGCTGATCGAGGCGACCGAGGTATTCGATCACGCCATCCGAGGACCAGCGCGCACGGTCGCCGGTGCGGTACAAACGGGCACCCTGCTCGCCCAGTGGATCGACGACAAAACGCTCGGCGGTCAACGCCGGACGCCCGAGATAACCACGCGCCAGACCGATGCCGCTGATGCACAGCTCACCCGCCACACCCGCTGGCACTGGATTGAGATCGGCATCGAGAATGCGGCAGACCACATTGCCCAGCGGCCGGCCAATCGGCGAGCGCTCACCATCGGCAGTTGTGCAGTGCCAATGGGTGACATTGATCGCGGTTTCAGTCGGGCCGTAACGGTTGTGCAATTGCACCGCCGGCAGTTGCGTCAGCACACGGTTGCGCAACTCGGCGGGCAAGGCTTCACCGCCGGAAAACACCCGGCGCAGGCTGGTGCACTCGGCACTCAGCGGCTCGTCGACGAACAGCGCCAGCAGCGGCGGGACGAAGTGCAGCGTGGTCACGCCGTATTGCTGGACCAGTTGCGCGATGCGATGCGGGTCGCGGTGCTCGCCGGGGGCGGCAAGCAGCAGACGCGCGCCGCTGATCAGCGGCCAGAAGCATTCCCACACCGAGACGTCGAAACTGATCGGCGCTTTTTGCATCAGCATGTCGGTTTCGTCGAGACGGTAAGTGTCCTGCATCCATTGCAGGCGCTCGGCCAGCGCGGCGTGGGTGTTGCCGACGCCTTTCGGTTGCCCGGTGGAACCCGAGGTGTAAATCACGTAGGCGAGGTTGTCGCCGTGCAGTCGCAGGCCCGGTGCCTGGCTCGGCCATTTATCCAGGTGCAGCGCATCCATGGCGATCACGCTGACGCCGTCGCTGGCCGGCAGACGCTCGAGCAATTGCGTCTGGGTCAGGAGCAGTTCGACGCCGCTGTCGCGGAGCATGTACGCGAGGCGTTCGGCCGGATAATCCGGATCAAGCGGCACATAGGCGCCGCCGGCCTTGATGATCGCCAGCAGACCGATCAGCAGTTGCGGCGAACGCTCGGCGGCGATGGCCACGCACACGTCCGGGCCAACGCCTTTGTCGCGCAGGTAATGGGCGAGCCGGTTGGCTTGCGCGTGCAGCTCGGCAAAATCCAGACTACCGCCGTCCCACACCAGCGCGGTGCGTTGCGGGGTGTTGCGCGATTGTTGCTCGAGCAGTTCCGGCAGCCATTGTTGCGCCGGGGTGCACGGAGCGACGCTCCAGTCCTTCTGCTGATTCTGCTCGCTGGCGGTCAGCAAGCGCAGATCGCCGATGGCCTGCTGCGGCCGTTCGCAGACTTCGCTGAGCAGATTGTGGAAATGCTCGGCCAGGCGCTCGATGGTCGCGGCATCGAACAGTTCGCTGGCGTAGTCGAACGCCAAGCTCAGGCGCCCGTTGCGATCCTCTTCGCTGTGCAATTGCAGATCGAACTTGGCTTCGCGGCTGTGCCACGGCAGTTCTTCGGCGAGCAGACCGGGCAGGCGCTTGAGTGCACTGAGGTCGCGCTGCTGATGGTTGAACATGACCTGGAACAGTCCCTGTTCGCGGGCCTGCGGGAACGCTTCGAGCAGTTGTTCGAAGGGCAGATCCTGATGGGCCTGGGCGCCGAGTGCGGCTTGGCGGGTCTGGTTCAGCAGCTCGGCAAATGTAAGGCGCGAATCGATTTGCGCACGCAACACCTGGGTATTGATGAAGAAGCCGATCAGGCTTTGGGTTTCCAGGCGCGGACGGTTGGCGTTGGGCACGCCGATGCGAATGTCGCGCTGACCGCTGTAGCGGTGCAGCAAACTTTGCAACGCAGCGAGTAGAAGCATGAACGGCGTGGCTTCGTGGGCCTGCGCGGTCTGGCGGATCGCCTCGCTGAGTTTGCTACTCAAGCGCACGCTGTAGCGTGCGGCGCTGTGGTTGGTTCTGGCCGAGCGCGGGTGATCGGTAGCCAGTTCCAATGGCGGATGTTGTTCGCCCAACTGCGCTTTCCAGTACGCCAGTTGCCGCTCGCCCTCGCCTTGCGCCAGCCATTGCCGCTGCCAGTTGCCGTAATCGGCGTATTGCGTGGGCAGCGCTGCCAGCGTCGCCGTTGCACCTTGGGTAGCGGGGGCATAGAGACGCGAGAATTCGTCGAGCAGGATATTCAGCGACCAGCCGTCAGCGATGATGTGGTGCAGGGTCACCAGCAGTTGATGTTCTTCGTCATCGAGACGCACCAGTGTCACCGCCAGCAACGGGCCTTTTTCCAGATCGAACCGAGTGCGCGCCTCGTCTTCGCGAATCTGCTCGGCACGGGCTTCACGCTCGGCCATTGGCAGGTCGCTGATGTCGATCAGTTGCAGGTTGAATTCGGCAGCGGCGAGCACTTGCTGCAATGCCACGCCGTCGCGCTCGAAGAAACGTGTGCGCAAGGATTCGTGGCGTTCGATCAGTTGCTGGAAGCTGCTGCGCACGGCGTCTTCGTCCAGCTCGCCACGCAGGCGCAGGCCGCCAGGAATGTTGTAGGCGCTGCTCTGTGGATCGAGTTGCCAAGTGATCCACAGACGGTTTTGTGCCAGCGACTGCGGCATCGGCTCGCTGCGCGACAAGGTGCTGATCGGACCTTGAGCGCTGCCGCCGTCCTGTTTTAGCTGCGCCACAGCGGCGGCGAAGGCAGACAGGGTTGGCGCTTCGAACAGCAGGCGCAGGCTCAGCTCGACACCGAGTGCTTCGCGAACCCGCGCCACTACTTGCGTGGCAGCGATCGAGTTGCCGCCGAGCAGAAAGAAATGGTCGTCGCCACTGACCTGCTTGACGTTGAGTTGCTCGGCCCAGATTTGCCCGATCAACGCTTCAAGGTCCGAAGTGCTGCTGGTCGCGGTTTCCGTCACGGCTGTGATCGAAGGGAACAGCGCGTAACTGTCGAGGCTGCCATCGGCCAGACGATTGCGGCACGCCGAGCGCTGCAGTTTGCCGCTGGAGGTTTTCGGCAACGCGCCCGGATTGAGCAGCACCACCACGCTTGGCGCCTCCTGATACGCCTCGGCCACGGCTTGGCGAATGGCTTTGATCAGCGCATCTGGCGCAAGGATTTTCTGCACGCTGCGGCTGATTTCCGCAGCGACGCCGATGCCCTCTTCGCCGTTGTGAGTGACCGCGAACGCCGCCACGCGGCCCTTGCGCACCACTTCGACTTCGCGCTCGACGGTCTGCTCGATGTCCTGCGGGTAGAGGTTATGGCCACGGACGATCAGCATGTCTTTCAGGCGCCCGGTGACGAACAACTCGCCCGCACGGATAAAACCCAGGTCGCCAGTGCGCAACCAGCTGCGGCCGGCGTGCTGCACGAAGGTCTTGGCGCTGGCTTCGGGGTTGCGCCAATAACCGTGGGCGATGCTCGGGCCTGCGGCCCAGACTTCGCCGACGGCGTTATCGGCGAGTTCTTCGAGGGTATTCGGTTCGACGATCAGCACCGCGTGCTCAGGCTGGCTGATGCCGCAACTCATGACCGCGCTGCCGTCGCCCGGCTCGGCGCGGTTTTGCGCGAGCGCCTGATCGTCCACACGCAGCGCCGGGATGCCGGTGCCGCGCGGTGTTCCGGCGACAAACAGGGTGGCCTCGGCCAGACCGTACGAAGCCATGAAGCTGTTGTCGCTGAAACCGCAGGCGGCGAATTTTTCGGCGAAGCGCTCGAGGGTATCGAGACGGATCGGCTCGGAACCGGAATAGGCCACGCGCCAGCGGCTCAGATCGAGACGCTCAAGGGCCGACTCGCTGACCCGCTCACTGCACAAACGGTAGGCGAAATCCGGGCCGCCGCTGATGGTGCCGCCGTATTCGGCAATCGCTTCCAGCCAGCGCAACGGCCGGCCGAGGAAGTAGGCCGGCGACATCAGAATGCACGGCACGCCGCTGAAAATCGGTTGCAGCAGACCACCGATCAAACCCATGTCGTGATACAGCGGCAACCAGCTGACGATGACGTCGTCCGGGTTGACGTCGATGCCGAAACCGTGACGGATCAGCAGTTCGTTGGCGACCAGATTGCCATGGCTGACCTGCACGCCCTTGGGCAGCGCGGTGGAGCCGGAAGTGTATTGCAGAAAGGCGATGTGTTCGGGCGGCAGGCTCGGTTCAATCCAGCGTTCGGCCAGTGCGCTGTCGAGGGTATCGACACACAGCAGCGGCGGCGCGCCGTCGATTTGTTGCAAGGCATCGCGCAGGTCGGCGCTGGTCAGCAATAGTGTGGGCTCGGCGTCGGCGATGATCGACAGCAAACGCTCCTGATGATGACGACGCGCGGATTCCGGCGGATAGGCCGGCACCGCAATCACACCGGCATACAGGCAGCCGAAAAACGCCGCGACGTAATCCGCGCCACTGGGAAACAGCAGCACCGCACGCTCACCGAATCCAGCCTGAGCCTGCAACGCAGCGGCGATGGTGCGCGCGCGTTGATCAAGTTCGCGATAGCTGAGCACCACAGCCTGCTCCGGGTTTTCGGCGAGAAAACGCAAGGCCAGTCGGTCCGGCGTCAGGGCCGCGCGACGCTTGAGGGCATGGACCAGGGTGCTGGGGAGTTCGAACGCGTCGGTCATGAGGTTTCCTGCCTGAATTCGGCTTGCAAGTGGAATCGGGTGGCTGCGTCACACCTGTCGAGAGGCGTGCGGGGCGCGGTCTGTGCCGACCGCGCAAGGCATCGGAATGCGCTGAGGCCGGGGATCTGCACCCGGGCCATTCACCAATGAGAACGGATGGAGTGGGGAAATAATTAGTCGGCAGGCGCGACGTCCAGCGGGGCTGGGGTGCGGCGGCGTGTCGCAGTTGGCAAAACACATCGCCTTACAGCAATACCTCTCTTTCTCATTTGACAATCATTATCATTCAACATAATTTGTCGCTCGATGTGTAGGACGGCGCCGTCCCCCGAGGCCCTCCCACTAACCTATTGGCAGCAAGGTGATTTCCATGACGGAACAAGTATCCACAAGCAGGTGCGATTCACCGCTACTTCAGGCATTCGTCGACAATCGACTGATTCTGGTCAAGATTGCAGCCCGCATTACCGGTTGCAGGTCTCGTGCCGAAGATGTGGTTCAGGATGCGTTTTTCCGACTGCAATCGGCCCCGCCGATCACGTCGTCGATCAAGGCTCAGCTGAGCTACCTGTTCCAGATCGTGCGCAACCTCGCCATCGATCACTACCGCAAGCAGGCGCTCGAACAGAAATACTCAGGCCCGGAAGAGGAAGGCTTGAACGTGGTGATTCAGGGCGCTTCGCCGGAAACTTCGCATATCAACTTCTCGACCCTCGAACACATCGCCGATGCGCTGACCGAACTGCCCAGCCGCACCCGTTATGCCTTCGAGATGTACCGTCTGCACGGCGTGCCGCAAAAGGACATCGCCAAGGAACTGGGCGTATCGCCCACCCTGGTCAACTTCATGATTCGTGATGCGCTGGTGCACTGCCGCAAGGTCTCGGGCAGTCGGCGGGATGCAGTGATTGCGGGTCGTCGCTGAGACCGCGTCGTCTGATCAAAAAAGATCGTCCGATCGCGGCCCGAGCCTTCGGCGGCTCCTACATGAGAATGCATTCATCTGTAGGAGCTGCCGAAGGCTCGGGCCGCGATCGGACGATCTTTTGCTTGATGCGATATCAGGCCAATGGGCACCGATCAAAAAACCGCTCCCGCCCCAGAATCATCAATGCCGCGCGCTTGTGCGGGAAATCGAATTCCTTCTCGCAGTGAAAGCACTGGTTGTGCATATGGCCGATCATCTTCGCGTTGTCGGCACGTGGCTCGGCGACCACGCGCTGGGTCCGTGGATCATCGAGAAACAGGTAATGCACCAGCGCCGATAACCAGCTCGCCACTTTGTGCGGGCCGCGATGACTTTCCTCGCCGACCAGCATGTGAATGCCACGGTCGTAATCGTCGGCATCGTAGAACGGCGCGATGCGATCTTCCTTGGCCCAGTAGGCTTCGAAATAGGCGAATGGCTGATCGTCGAAACAGCCGATCAGGGTCAATGTGTGCGGGTCGGCATCGAGCTTGTTCAGGTATTCGCGATGCTGCTCAAGGCTGCCCTCCTCCTGCCAGAAACTCGCCACGCGCGGGCTGTTCTGCCAGCGATTGAAGCGCGACAGATCTTCCTCGATTTCCAGCGTTCGCAAGGAAATCCAAGCGCCGAGCCGGGCATCGAAACGCCGATAGACTTCACCACGCGGCTTCACCGGTCGCAGCGGATGGCGCTTGCCATGGCTGATGACCATTTGCTGCGGATAGCTGCCGGTCAGTGAAGTGCCCAGCCACGGCTGCGGCAGTTGCCAGAACAGCGTGCGCTCGCAGCGGTACTCACCGGCGACTTCGGTATTGATCAGCAGACCACTGCGCAAGGCTTCGGTCGGTGGCTGATCGAGTTGCCAGGTCAATTGCTGGCACGCCGGGTCACGGGCGAACAACCAATAACAGGCGGCCCACAAGGCTTGCCCGGGCGGCAGGGCAAAACGTTCATCAAGCTGGATCGGGCCATTGGCCTCGCGGTCCAGGCGCAGCCGAATCAGCGGTTGCCCGTCCAGGCTCAGGCTCAGTCGGCTCTCGGTAGCATCAGCGATCAAGCGACTGCCCGAGGGCAATGCCAGGGCAGTCAGGTCATTCAGATTGGACATGGGTCGGGCTCACGTAATCGTCGACAGTTCAACGAAGTGACGTGAGCCGGGAGGGGAAATTTAAGCGCGAGATGCAAACAGCGCTTCAGTGATGCGGCACGGGCACTACGGCAATCTTGTAAGGCTCGAAAATCTTCAGCAATTCGCCATTGTCACGCAGACGCTGCAACAGATTGCCGAAGGCGTCGCCGGTGATCGGAGCGCTTGGCCGCAGAATCGCGTAATGGTGATAGATCTGATCGGTACGCTGCGACGCCAACAGCTCATCGCGGACCTTCTCGTTGCGCAGCAGGTAATCGAACAGATAGGAACGGGTCACCAGGGCAATGTCGGCGCGCCCGCGCAGGACCATCAGCAGGTTGCTGTCGTGGGAATAGGTCAGCGTGGCGTTGTAGTTGTGCGCGAGGTATTTCGGGTCGGCGTTGAAGTCGGCGAATTCGTAGTGATAACCGCTGAACAGCGCCAGACGTTTGCCCGACAGGCTCGAGAAGTAGTTTTGCTGGCGGCCGTCTTCGCGTTGCGCGACGAAAATCTCGGCGTCTTCCAGGCCCATGTCGACGTCGTCGTGGGGAATGTCCTTCCAGCCCCACTCGGGGTTCTCGAAGATCGCCATATCGATGCGGCCCTGCTTGAAATCACCGAAGCGGCGCGGGATCGAGGTTGGCACCAGGACGAACTGATAGTCGCTCTGCGAGCGGTTCAGCGCCTCGATCAATTGCGGCAACAGGCCGGTGTCGGCGCCGTTTTCCGGGCGAATCGTATAAGGCGGGAAATGCGCGGCGCCGACCCGGACCAATTGCGCTGACTGAGCGGGCAATACCCATAACGCAGCCAGCGCAGCGAGCATCAGCCCGGCGGCTGTCCGAATTGGCGAAGACTTCAAAACACCCCACTCCCCGAAAAAAATAGCGATCAATGCATTCAAGCTAGGCGGTTTCGCCGACTTAGCCAGTTTGTCGGCCGGTCCGACAACCGTTCAACGCGCTTCGAGGACCAGAATCAGCGCTTCATCGGCGAGCTGATCGAGGCTCAAACTGCCGCCGGCACGGAACCAGGTGGTGGTCCAGGACAGTGCGCCGGTAAGGAAACGTCGGGTAATAAAAACGTCGCCGCGAATATAGCCGGCGTCCTTGGCCTCGCCCAGAACCTGCAGCCAGATGTCTTCATAAACGTCACGTAAAGCAAGGACTTTAGCCTGGCCGTCTTCGGACAATGAGCGCCATTCGTACACCAGCACCGCCATCGCCTCGCCACTGCCGCCCATGATCGACTGCAATTCGCAGCGAATCAGCGCCAGCACTTTCTCGCGCACGTCGCCGGCTTCGGCCAAGGCTGCGCGCATCAGCGCGGTGTTGTAGCGGATGGTTTCCTCCATCACCGCGCGGAGAATTTCATCCTTGCTTTTGAAGTGATGAAAAATACTGCCCGACTGGATGCCCACAGCGCTGGCCAGATCGCGCACCGTGGTGCGCTCGTAGCCTTTGTTGCGAAACAGATGAGCCGCCACTTGCAGCAATTTGCCGCGGGCGCTGTCCGGGTCGGTCAACTGGCCCTGGTCGACCAGTTCGCGCATGACCCGCAGGGCTTTTTGCTCGTCCACCCGTTCTCTCCTACAGTCGATCAGTGTGTTGCCCCCTGTAACCGCAGGGTTGCGCGCAATTTAAGCCGCGCGCGGGCACCAAGCAAGCGCTTGGGCAGAAGAATGTTTCGCCTGTTTACAAACCAAGCGCTTGCTTGGTAGCCTCCAGACACTTCTGTCGCAGGTCCCTGAGTCGGAGATAAAAATGCCAACCACCGTGCGAATCGGCTGCGCCAGTGCTTTTTGGGGCGACACTTCCACTGCTGCCGCCCAGCTTGTCTCCGGCGGAAACCTGGATTATCTGGTGTTCGATTATCTGGCCGAGATCACCATGTCGCTGATGGCCGGCGCGCGCCTGAAAGACCCGCAGGCCGGGTTCGCCGGCGACTTCGTTGAAGCGCTGGCGCCGCTGCTGACGCAACTGGCCGAACAGAAGATCCGCGTGATCAGCAATGCCGGCGGGGTCAATCCGCAGGCTTGCGCGGCGGCCCTGCAAGCGGCCTGCGACCAGGCCGGGGTCCAGCTGAAGATTTCCGTGTTGCTCGGCGATGACCTGCAAGGACAGCTCAAAAACCCCGCCGACATCCGCGAAATGTTCAGCGGCGCGCCGCTTCCGCGCATGTGCGTGTCGACCAACGCCTACCTCGGCGCGCCGGGAATTGTCGAAGCGTTGCGCCTGGGCGCCGACATTGTCATCACCGGCCGGGTGGTCGACAGCGCCGTGGTCAGCGCGGCGCTGGTCCACGAATTCGACTGGTCGTGGCATGACTACGACAAACTTGCCCAGGCCGCGCTGGCCGGGCACATCATCGAATGCGGCGCGCAGTGCACCGGCGGTAATTTCACCGACTGGCGCGAGGTGCCGGATTACGAGCACATCGGTTTTCCGATCGTCGAGGTCAGCGCCGATGGCCAGTTCCTCGTCAGCAAACCCGAAGGCTCCGGCGGCCTGGTTACGCCGCTGACCGTCGGCGAGCAGATGCTCTACGAAATCGGCGATCCGCAGGCCTATCTGTTACCCGACGTGATCTGCGATTTCAGCCAGGTCAAACTTCAGCAACAAGGCAAAAACGTCGTGCAGGTGCACGGTGCCAAAGGCCTGCCGCCCAGCGACAAATACAAGGTCAGCGCCACGTACCCGGACGGTTTTCGCTGCACCGCCAGTTGCCTGATGGCCGGCATCGACGCGGTGGACAAGGCGCGGCGGGTCAGTCAGGCGATCATCGACAAGACCGCCGAGATGTTCAGCCTGCGCGGCTGGGCGCCGTACAGCGAAACCCATGTCGAACTGCTCGGCAGCGAAGCCACCTACGGCCCACACGGCCAGCGCCGCGACAGCCGTGAAGTGGTGATCAAAATCGCCGTGCGCCATCCCGACAAACGCGCGCTGGTGCTGTTTTCCAAAGAGATCGCCCAGGCCGCGACCGGTATGGCGCCCGGTCTGACCGGCATCGTCGGCGGACGTCCGACCGTGTACCCGGTCATCCGCCTGTTCTCATTTCTCATAGATAAAAATGCCTGCACGCTGCAAATCGACATGGCCGGTGAGCGCCATCCGTGCACCCTCCCCGACCCAGTGGCCCTCGACAGCGCAGATTTGCCGCTCGCCCATCAGCCACCCAAACCCCAAGGCCGCGCCGATGCCAGTGTGCCGCTGGTGAAACTGGCGGTGGCGCGCTCCGGCGACAAGGGCAACCACAGCAACATCGGCGTGATGCCGCGCCATCCCGATTACCTGCCATGGATCGCCGAGGCGCTGACCACATCGGTGGTGGTCGACTGGATGCGCCACGTCCTCGATCCGCTTCTCGGGCGTGTCGAACGCTGGTATCTGCCCGGCACCCACAGCCTCAACTTTCTTTTGGAAAACGCCCTCGGCGGTGGCGGTGTCGCCAGTCTGCGCATCGACCCGCAAGGCAAAGCCTTCGCCCAGCAACTATTGGAAATCCAGATCCCGGTGCCGCAGAGCATCGCCGAACAGCTCGACTAGAGGATGGTGTGCATGGCTTACGCGTCGATTTTTCGCGCCGATCTGTTCAGCGGCCAGAACCTGATTGTCACCGGTGGCGGCAGCGGCATCGGTCGCTGCACCGCCCATGAACTGGCGGCGCTCGGCGCCAATGTGCTGCTGGTGGGGCGCAAGCCGGAAAAACTCGAAAAGGTCGCCGCCGAAATCGCCGAGGACGGCGGCCGCGCGCACTGGAAGGCCTGCGATATCCGCGATGAAGAAGCGGTCAAGCAACTGGTCAAAGAGCTGATCGCCGAACACGGGCCGATCCACGGTCTGGTCAACAATGCCGGCGGCCAGTATCCGTCGCCCTTGGCCTCGATCAATCAGAAGGGCTTTGAAACCGTGCTGCGGACCAACCTGGTCGGCGGGTTTCTGATGGCCCGCGAAGTGTTCAACCAGTCGATGAGCAAACACGGCGGCAGCATCGTCAACATGCTCGCTGACATGTGGGGCGGCATGCCCGGCATGGGCCACTCGGGCGCCGCGCGTTCGGGCATGGACAACTTCACCAAGACTGCCGCGTTCGAGTGGGGTTACGCCGGGGTCCGGGTCAACGCCGTGGCGCCGGGCTGGATCGCCTCGAGCGGCATGGACACTTACGAGGGCGCATTCAAAGCAGTGATTCCGACCCTGCGCGAGCATGTGCCGCTCAAGCGTATCGGCACCGAATCGGAAGTCAGTGCGGCGATCGTGTTTCTGCTCAGCCCGGCGGCGGCATTCATCAGCGGCACCACGGTGAAAATCGACGGCGCCGCCAGCCTCGGCAGTCGCGCCTGGCCGCTGCACAAGGCCAGCCACAGCGAATCGTTCAACGGTTTCCACCGCGCGTATTTACCAGAAGTGTTGCGTCCCGACGTGCTCAAGGACAAGGAATAAGCCATGGCGCAGATTCAGTCGCAACTCGATCCGCACAGCGAAACATTCGCGCGCAACCGCGCGGCCATGCTCGCCGCCATCGAGCAGGTGCAGCAGCTCGAACAGAACCTGTTGAACAAGGCCGCCGAAGCCAAAGACAAATTCAGCAAACGCGGGCAACTGTTGCCCCGCGAACGCCTGAACCTTTTGCTCGACCCCGGCGCGCCGTTCCTCGAACTGGCCAGCCTCGCCGGCTACAAGTTGCATGACGACAAGGACGGCAGTTCGGCCGGTGGCGGGCTGATTGCCGGGATCGGTTATGTCTGCGGCATCCGTGCGATGGTGGTCGCCAACAACAGCGCAATCAAGGGCGGCACGATCTCGCCGAGCGGCCTGAAAAAATCCCTGCGCCTGCAACAGATCGCGCGGGAGAACAAACTGCCGATGATCACCCTCGCTGAAAGCGGCGGTGCCAATCTCAACTACGCGGCGGAGATTTTTGTCGAAGGCGCGCGCAGTTTCGCCAATCAGGCGCGCATGTCAGCCATGGGTTTGCCGCAGATCACCGTGGTGCACGGCTCGGCCACCGCGGGCGGCGCCTATCAACCGGGGTTGTCGGATTACGTGGTGGTGGTGCGCGGCAAGGCCAAGCTGTTTCTCGCCGGCCCACCGTTGCTCAAAGCGGCGACCGGCGAAGTGGCCACCGATGAAGAACTCGGTGGCGCCGAAATGCACGCGCAGGTCGCCGGCACTGCCGAATATCTCGCCGAAAACGACG
Source organism: Pseudomonas sp. Sample_11 (assembly GCF_004307505.1). Classification (NCBI taxonomy): domain Bacteria; kingdom Pseudomonadati; phylum Pseudomonadota; class Gammaproteobacteria; order Pseudomonadales; family Pseudomonadaceae; genus Pseudomonas; species Pseudomonas sp. Sample_11. The sequence continues at coordinate 46,821 of NZ_RCOD01000102.1, read as the reverse complement.
CTGACGGCATACGCCAGGTCCGCGACATCATGCGCATGTTGCCCTGGAACGAGCAGTTGCCCTGGCTGCCGCAGCCGCAATTCAAAGAACCGCTCTACCCCATCGACGAACTGCTGGGGCTGATCCCCGACGATGCAAAAAAGCCCTACGACGTGCGCGAAATCATCGCGCGGATTGCCGATGAGTCGGACTTTCTCGAGTTCAAAGGCGAGTTCGACCAGCAAACCATTTGCGGCCAACTGAAAATCCAGGGCCGCGCCTGCGGCTTCATTGGCAACAACGGCCCGATCACCCCGCAAGGTGCGAGCAAGGCGGCGCAGTTCATCCAGTTGTGCGACCAGAGCCAGACGCCGCTGCTGTTTTTCCACAACACCACGGGTTTCATGGTCGGCACCGAATCGGAACAACAAGGGGTGATCAAGCATGGCTCGAAACTGATCCAAGCGGTGGCCAACGCACGGGTGCCTAAACTGACCATTGTCGTCGGTGGTTCCTACGGCGCCGGCAACTACGCCATGTGCGGGCGCGGGCTCGATCCGCGCTTCATCTTCGCCTGGCCCAACAGCCGAACGGCAGTGATGGGTGGCGCTCAGGCCGGCAAGGTCTTGCGCATCGTTACCGAAGCCAAACAGCTCAAGGACGGCATCGAGCCGGATCCGAAAATGCTCGACATGCTCGAACAGATGACCGCGCAGAAACTCGACAGCCAATCCACCGCCCTGTACGGCAGCGCCAACCTGTGGGACGACGGCCTGATCGATCCGCGCGACACCCGCACCCTGCTCGGTTACTTGCTGGATATCTGCCACGAAGCCGACATGCGCACGCTGCAACCCAACAGCTTCGGCGTCAGCCGCTTCTGACCGCCACGGATCCTACGGAGAACAACAACAATGATCTTCACCCCGGAACACGAAGCCCTGCGCCGCACCGTCCGCCAGTTCGTCACCCACGAGATCAACCCGCACGTCGAAGAATGGGAAAAGGCCGGGCGCTTTCCGATCCATGAGATTTTCCGCAAGGCCGGTGAGCTGGGCCTGCTGGGCATTTCCAAGCCGGAAAAATTCGGCGGCATGGGCCTCGACTACAGCTATTCGATCGTCGCCGCCGAAGAGTTCGGCACCATTCATTGCGGCGGGATTCCAATGTCGATTGGCGTGCAGACCGACATGTGTACACCCGCCCTCGCCCGCTTCGGCTCCGATGAATTGCGCGAAGAATTCCTGCGCCCGGCCATCACCGGCGAACAGGTCGGTTGCATCGGCGTTTCCGAAGTCGGCGCGGGCTCCGATGTCGCCGGGCTGAAAACCACGGCACGCAAGGACGGCGATGACTACTTGATCAACGGCAGCAAAATGTGGATCACCAACTCGCCGAGCGCCGATTTCATCTGCCTGCTCGCCAACACTTCCGACGACAAGCCGCACATCAACAAGTCGCTGATCATGGTGCCGATGAACACCCCGGGAATCAGCCTCAGTTCGCACCTGGACAAGCTCGGCATGCGCAGCTCGGAAACCGCGCAGGTGTTCTTCGACAACGTGCGCGTGCCGCAGCGCAATCGCATCGGCCACGAAGGCGCCGGGTTCATGATGCAGATGCTGCAGTTCCAGGAAGAACGCCTGTTCGGCGCGGCGAACATGATCAAGGGCCTGGAATATTGCATCGACAGCACCATCGAGTACTGCAAGGAGCGCAAGACCTTCGGCAACGCGCTGATCGATAACCAGGTGATCCACTTCCGCCTCGCCGAATTGCAGACCGAAATCGAATGCCTGCGCGCACTGGTCTACCAGGCCACCGAGCAGTACATCAAAGGCCAGGACGTCACGCGCCTGGCGTCGATGGCCAAGCTCAAGGCCGGACGCCTCGGCCGTGAAGTCAGCGACAGCTGCCTGCAATATTGGGGCGGCATGGGCTTCATGTGGGACAACCCGGTGGCCCGCGCCTATCGCGATGTGCGCCTGGTGTCGATTGGCGGCGGCGCCGACGAAATCATGCTGGGGATCATCTGCAAACTGATGGGCATTCTGCCGGGGAAAAAGAAATGAGCGGCCTGCCCGATTGCCAGACGCTGTTGCTGGAACTGCATGGCGGCGTGCTGCACATCACCCTCAACCGCCCGGACAGCCGCAACGCGATGAGCCTGCAAATGGTCGCCGAACTGCGCGCGGTGCTGGCGGCGGTGCGCGATGACCGCACAGTGCGGGCCTTGGTGCTCAGCGGTGCCGGCGGGCATTTTTGCGCCGGCGGCGACATCAAGGACATGGCCAGTGCCCGGGCTCAGGGCGCGGACGCTTATCGCGAGTTGAACCGGGCGTTCGGTGCGTTACTGGAGGAAGCCCAGCATACGCCGCAGGTGCTGATCACCGTGCTGCAAGGCGCCGTGCTCGGCGGCGGCTTCGGCCTGGCTTGCGTCAGCGATATTGCGATTAGCGATCACAAGGCGCAGTTCGGTTTGCCGGAAACCAGCCTCGGCCTGATCCCGGCGCAAATCGCACCGTTTGTGGTGCAACGGATCGGCTTGACCGAAACCCGGCGACTGGCGCTGACGGCGGCGCGTTTCGATGGCGCTGAGGCGCAGCGATTGGGGCTGGTGCATTTCGTTGAACAGGATGCGCAAGCGTTGGCCGAGCGACTGGATGAGGTTTTGCAACAGGTGCTGCGCTGCGCACCCGAAGCGAATGCGATGACGAAAAAATTGTTATTGGCCAGCGCCGGGCAGCCTTCGAGTGCATTGCTCAATGAGGCGGCGCAGTGGTTCAGCGCGGCGGTGACTGGAGACGAAGGAATCGAGGGGACCATGGCATTCATGCAGAAACGCAAACCGGGGTGGGCCTGAAAAAGCATCGCGGGCAAGCCCGCTCCCACACGGATTTTCATTCGCTCAAAAAACCTGTGGGAGCTGGCTTGCCAGCGATGAGGCCATCACAGTCAACGCCAAAAAACTCAGGAACCCCATCATGCCCACCCTCCACAAAATCCTGATCGCCAACCGCGGTGAAATCGCCTGCCGCATCCAGCGCACGGCGCAGGCGCTGGGTTATCGCACCGTCGCCGTTTTCAGCGACGCCGACGCCGATGCGCTACACGTGCAAATGGCCGACCAAGCTGTACATATCGGCCCGGCGCCGGTGCAGCAGTCCTACCTCAACATTGCGGCGATACTCGACGCCGCCCGCCGCAGCGGCGCCGATGCAATTCACCCCGGCTACGGCTTCCTCTCGGAAAACGCCGATTTCGCCCGCGCCTGCGCCGAAGCCGGGCTGATTTTCATCGGCCCCAGCGCCGAAGCGATCGAACTGATGGGCAGCAAACGCCTGTCGAAAATCGCCATGCTCGACGCCGGCGTGCCGTGCATTGCCGGCTATCAAGGCGCAGCGCAGGACGACGCGACGCTGCTGGCCGAAGCCGAGCGCATCGGCTATCCGCTGATGATCAAGGCCAGCGCCGGCGGCGGCGGACGCGGCATGCGCCTGGTGCACGAGGCCAGCGAACTGGCGGCGCAACTGCGCACCGCGCGGTCCGAAGCAATGAACGGTTTCGGTAGCGACGAGTTGATTCTCGAGCAAGCGTTGGTCGAGCCACGCCATGTCGAAGTACAGCTGTTCGGCGACCAGCACGGCCATCTGGTCTATCTCGGCGAACGCGATTGCTCGATCCAGCGCCGCCATCAGAAAGTCATCGAAGAAGCGCCGTGCCCGGTGATGACCGCCGAGCTGCGCCAGGCCATGGGCGAAGCGGCGCTCAAGGCCGGGCGCGCGGTGGATTATGTCGGCGCCGGCACCGTGGAGTTCCTCCTCGACGCACGCGGGCAGTTCTACTTTCTGGAGATGAACACCCGTCTGCAGGTCGAGCATCCGGTGACGGAATTGATCACCGGCCTCGATCTGGTCGCGTGGCAACTGCTGGTTGCCGAGGGCCAGCCGCTGCCGCTGACGCAGGAGCAGATCCGTCTCGACGGTCACGCCATGGAAGTGCGCCTCTACGCTGAGGATCCCGCTGCGGATTTTCTCCCGCAAACCGGCCGAATTGCCGCATGGCAACCGGCTTCGGATCACGGTGCGCGCATCGATCACGGTCTGCTTGAAGGTCAGTCGGTCAGCCCGTTCTACGACCCGCTGCTGGGCAAACTGATCGCCCACGGCGCAACCCGCGAAGAGGCGCGACGCAAATTGTTGCGTGCGGTGCAGGACACCGTGCTGCTTGGCGTTCAAAGCAACCAACGCTTGCTCGAAGGCCTGCTGCAACATCCGCAGTTCATCAGCGGCGACTTCAGCACCGCTTTCATCCAGCAACATTTTTCCAGCCATGCCTGCCTCAACACTTATGTGCCGACGACGGCGCAACTGGCGATTGCCGTGGTGTTGTTCTATCAGGCCAGCGCCCTGCCCCATCGCACCCCATTGAATGGCTGGCGCAACAATGCCAGCGTGCCGTTGCACTATCGACTCGGCAGTGACGAGCAGGACTGGACGCTGTCGGTGCTGGCGCGCAAATTCGGCGAGTTGGTCGTGCAGGCTGGCGAAAGCACTGTGGCGGTGAAAATCATTGAGCACGCCGCGCAATCGATCACCATCGAAGTCGACGGTCTGCGCCAATGTCACGCCTATCGTCTGCACGATCGGCAGCTGTGGCTGTTCACCCATCCGGGCAGCCTGCGCCTGGAGGATCGAACTCATGCGCCGATCGACAGTCAGACCAGCGTCGCCTCCGGCACCCTGAAAGCCCCGATGGACGGTGCCATTGTCGATGTGCTGGTAAGCGAGGGCAGTACGGTCAGCAAGGGTCAATTGCTGGTGGTGCTGGAGGCAATGAAAATGGAGCATCCGCTGAAGGCCGGCATCGATGGCGTGCTCAAACGGGTGCAAGTGAAGGTTGGCGATCAGGTAAAAAATCGTCAGGTTCTGTTGCAGGTCGAGTAGTCGCCCGGGCACAAGCGCGGGGTTTGACTACGCTCTGATAAATCAGAACGCGGAAATCAGGAACCCTGCGATGCCCCATTGGCTGGTCATAGATCTGGAAGCCACCACAGACGAGGGTGGCTGGCCGGTCACGGAAATGGAAATTATCGAGATCGGTGCGACCCTGGTCGACCGCGCCGGGCGCGAGCAGGATCACTTCCAGCGCTTCGTCAAACCGACCCGCCGGCCATTGCTGACGCCATTCTGTCGGGAGCTGACACACATCACTCAGGCCAACATCGATTCGGCGCAACCGCTGAGCGAAGTCTGGCCGGCCTTTGAGCGTTGGCTGGCGCAGCATCAGGCTCGCCTTGAAGGCTGGGCCAGTTGGGGCGGTTACGATCGCCAGCAGTTGCTCCAGGAGTGGCAGCGCCTGAACATCGACAGCGGCCTGAGCAAAGTCCCGCACATGAACCTCAAACAGCGCTTCGCCAAGGCCCGGCGCCTGGAACGACCGCTGGGGCTCAACGGCGCGTTGCAACTGGCGGGCATGCAGTTCAACGGCCAACAACATCGCGCGCTGGAAGATGCCCGCAATACTGCACGGTTATTGCCGCTGGTCCTGCCGCTTTAGACGCGTGACGGCGCGAAAAGCCTTGTGCATACTGGCCGCCCCCTTTTAAGCCCTTTTCGAGGAATCCGCCCATGTTTAAAGTCAACGAGTACTTCGACGGCACCGTCAAGTCGATCGCCTTTGGCACCGCTGAAGGTCCGGCGACCATTGGCGTCATGGCCCCGGGCGAATACGAATTCGGCACCAGCCAGCGCGAGATCATGCACGTGGTGTCCGGCGCGCTGAACGTGAAACTGCCAGACAGCAGCGACTGGGAAAACTTCGCCGCCGGCAGCCAGTTCAACGTTCCGGCCAACAGCAAGTTCCAACTGAAAGTCGAAGTGGATACCGCTTACCTGTGCGAATACCGCGGCTGATCCCGCCGGTTTCACAGCGCAAAAAAATGCCCGTGTCCAAAAGACCCGGGCATTTTTCGTTTCAGGGAAAGTCTATTCGAGAATTTCCACCGGCATGCCGACTTCCAGGCGGCCGTTGCCGTCATTGACCAGATTCTGCCCGAACATCGCGCCATCGGCGGTGCTGCGGTGTTTCTGTAACGTCGCGAACGGCTCACGATCAGCACTGCGCTCACCGGTTTGCGGGTCGACGGTGGTCATGATGCAACGCGCACATGGCTTGACCACGCGGAATTCGATATCGCCGATGCGAATGCGTTTCCATTGGTCCTCGGCATAAGGCGCGCTGCCTTCGATCACCAGATTCGGACGGAAGCGCAGCATCTCCAGCTCTCGCCCTACCGTTTCCGAGAGCGCCAGCCGCGAGGCTTCGCCGATCAGCAGCAATGGATAACCGTCGGCGAACGCCACTTGATCGTCATCCTTGCCGAAACCCGACTGCGTGGTGCGTGCCCGCTCCAGCGGCATCTGCACCAGACGTGTCGGCTTGCCGAGGAAGTCACTGACAAAACGCGCGGCTTGATCGCCGGCGTCCGGCACCCGCAGCGTGTCACGCCAGATCGTCACACCGCGCAGCTCGGCGTCGGCAGCGGGCAGCGCGACTTCGATAGATCCCTGCTCGGGAGCGCTGAGGGTCAGACCGCCGCTGGCATTCCACAAAGCAGACAACTGACTCATCTTCGCTTCGGCACGCTGGGTCAGAAAGCGCCCGCTGGCCTCGTCCACCAGCATCCAGCGTCGGTCGCCCGCCAGCCCGAGCTTGTCCAGCTCGATGCTTTGCAGGATTTCGCCCTTGCCGGATTTCAACGGGTAACGATAAAGCGCGCTCAGACGCAGCATGGCCAGCTTCCTTGGAGGAAAAACGCCACCCTATACGAGCTTCAATACCGAATCAAAGCCGTCATTAATGTAAATACACTCCAGTGGGAGCGAGCCTGCTCGCGAAGAGGCCGGCACATTCACCATCAATGTGTCCGACCCGCCGCTTTCGCGAGCAGGCTCGCACAGGAAGCAAGATGGGCGTGTTTCAGGCCGGCACGGCGTCCAGCATCAGACGCTGGCGCACCACGTCGACCAGTTTGTCCGGCTGGAATTTGGAGAGGAAGTTGTCGCAACCGACCTTCTTCACCATCGAGTCGTTGAAACTGCCCGATAGCGAAGTGTGCAGCACGACGTACAGGCCACGCAGGCGAGGGTCGTTGCGGATCTCCGTGGTCAGGCGATAGCCGTCCATTTCCGGCATTTCCGCATCGGTGAAGATCATCAGTAGTTTGTCGGTCATGTGCACGCCGGTATCGGCCCAGGCCTTGAGCATGTTCAAGGCTTTCAGACCGTCGCTGGCAATGTGCATCTTCACCCCGAGCTGGCCGAGGGTATCGCGCAATTGCGATAGCGCTACGTTGGAGTCGTCCACCAGCAACACTTCGCGGCCACGGGCGCGCTCCAGTACCGGGTCGTCGAGTTTCTCGCGCGAGACCTTGGCGTTGTACGGGACGATTTCAGCGAGGACTTTCTCGACGTCGATGATCTCCACCAGTTGATCGTCGACCTTGCTGATCGCGGTCAGATAATGCTGGCGGCCAGCACTGGTCGGCGGCGGCAGAATGGCTTCCCAGTTCATGTTGACGATGCGGTCGACACCGCCGACGAGGAAGGCCTGCACCGAACGGTTGTATTCGGTGACGATGATCGTGCTGTTCGGGCCCGGCACCAGTGGGCGCATGCCGATTGCCTGGGACAGGTCGATCACCGGCAGGGTCTGCCCGCGCAGATTGACTACGCCGCAGACGAAGGGATGACGCTGCGGCATCAGGGTCAGCTTGGGCAGTTGCAGCACTTCCTGAACCTTGAACACGTTGATCGCGAACAGCTGGCGTCCGGCCAGGCGAAACATGAGGATTTCCAGGCGATTCTCACCCACCAGTTGCGTGCGTTGGTCTACCGTGTCGAGAATGCCGGCCATCAATGACTCCTGGGCTTGTTCTGATGAATTCACTATGGGGGTTTATCGGCTGCATTCAGCTAATCTTGATTGCTGTAAAGCGCGCCGCTAAAAATGCCACAAACGGCCATTGATGTCACACTGACATCATGCTTTACTGGCAATCGTGATTTCATCTGCTAGATTCATTGCGGCGCGACCTCGGTTTGCACGTTAGGTTCCCGCGCCTAAGGGATTCCCCTAGGATCAATCAGGCCCAACCTGATATTCGCCATTTCCAATAGCCATTACTGTGACGCCATTCTCATTGCATGAACGGAGTCAGGCTATTGTGTGCGATCGCAATTCAGTGGCAACCCACCCTCTGGAACCCCTCGGTCCGTGCACCTGCACCGCCGGGCGCGATCTGCCGACGATTCACGATCGTCGCCACACACGGCCATCCGTCAACCAACACGACGTGGTGGAGATGAACATGCCAATCGACCGTAAAGACTGGGCGCAACGCTTCCCCGAATTTCTGGTCGAGGCCGAAACGCTTCTCGCCAAGTCCGAAGAATGCCTGAGCCATCTGCAACTGATCAGCAATGACAAGGATGCCATCGACTGCATGCTCGGCACTCTGCTGAAGCTGGCCGGCCGCGCCGAAGCCTTGGCGCTGGAAGCAATCTCCGAGTTTTCCCTGCACATCTACAGTCTGCTGAATCTGACCCAGGATCGCGTCGACCTGCACGAACAGGCCCTCGATGCCTTGCGAGACTGTTTCACCCTGATGGCATGGCAGCTTGAGCTGGTCGATCATAAAACCGGACAACTGAGCCTTGATGGCAGCGAGCAGACAGCCCTGCTTGAGGCCTTCGCGGCACAAATGGGCCAGGACACGTTCGAGCCGAAGATGATGAGCAAACGTTTGCTCTCTGCGTCCCTGATAGCGCACCAGGCTTAAGCCTGCAATCCGCGATATTGTCGTAAATGAATGCTTCGTACCTGAAAGCGACAATCCGGGGCAAATAATTTGCCCGACCAACGGCTGATTTCCAGATGCCGCCATCAGGGTTTTCCCTGTGTGTTCCCAGAGACACTTCCAGGCAAATCGAAGTCGTCCAACTACAAGAATTCCAACTTTTTCCAATATGGAACTTGCGTCCACGATCCGGTATTTCCTGACTGAATGGACATATATAGCGACCGCGACCAACGGTATGTTAAGTGGTATTATGCCGCCGGTTAATTACCTGTCGTTTAATGGCACAGTGACTCCAGCGTTTCATTAGCAATGTTATTGCCGGTCAATGATTGCTTAACGAATGCGGTATGAATCAATAACATAATTGACAGTATTTCCACACAGAGATCCGCCAGTCACCGGTCGGTCTGCCCGCAGCGAACATCCATTGGCTCCATCCGTTATGTACGCCAGTCTCAAGTCACTCATTACATGGCCACCTTCTCGGGAAAACGCCCGGCGCTTCACACTTGTTCTGTGTGTTCTGGCGACCTTGGGCAGTCTGCTGGCGTATGTTGTTTCCGCACGCCTTCCCTTGGGATTGCTGGCACTCGACGTTGCCGCCACCGCGTGCGTCTGGGTGCAATATCGCTTGTCGCGCAAATCGATCAAGTTTCAGCCACAAGAGCTGGCTGATCGACTGCTGCAAGTCCAGGAAAACGAACGACATCGCCTCAGCCGTGAATTGCACGACGATATCGGCCAGTTGCTCACCGCCGCGAAGCTGCAAAGTGACTGGCTCAAACGCCGCCTGCCGGAAGATCTGCAGGAACAATGCAAGGTCCTCTGCGACACGCTGGATGAAACCCTGACCAAGGTGCGTGACGTCTCGGCGATTCTCAATCCACGTCAATTGACCAGCCTGGGCCTCGAAGCCAGCCTGCGTGCGCATTTGCTCAAGACACTGGCCAACACGCCGGTCAACTGGAGTCTCGATTGCCAGCAACGGCTCAACGGCATCCCCGAGGAAATGGCCGTCGCCGCGTTTCGCATTGCCCAGGAAGCCGTGACCAACATCCTCCGGCACGCACAGGCAAAAAACCTGTTGATTCGGGTACAGCGATTGCCGCAAGGTCTGACGCTGTTGATCAGTGATGACGGCCTGGGTTTTGCCCCGGCGGCCGACCCGGCCAGAGAAGGTCAACGCGGCATGGCCGGAATGGCCGAGCGCATCGAACAGTTGGGCGGCACATTGAGCGTTATCAGCGAGCCGGGCAAAGGCACTCGAATCGAAGCACTTTTCCCGTGGGCGCCGCGAGCGCTCGAACGGGCCAGTACGAATAAGGTTATGCGTTGACTTGTAACTTACTTCTGGTGGATGACCACTCGCTGATCAGAGCCGGCGTGCGTGCTCTGGTTCTGGATATTCCCGGTTACGCGGTAATCGGCGAAGCCAGTGATGGTTCGCAATTGCTCGAAATGGTCGAGCAACTGAGCCCCGACATCGTATTGCTGGACATCTCGATGAGGGAAACCGGTGGCCTGGAAGCGCTGCAACGCCTCAAGCGCGTTCGGCCGCAGAGCAAAGTGCTGATCCTGTCGATGCACACCGATCCAGCGCTGATCATGCAGGCGCTGGAATCCGGTGCCCATGGCTACCTGCTCAAGGACACCACGGCGACCGAGCTCGAGCACGCGCTGGAAGCCCTGCGCAACAACGAACGCTATCTCAGCCCGGCCATCGCTCACACCGTGATCAATCAGGCACTGACCCGCAACCAGAAAAGCCAGCCGGACATCGCCGATTCGCACAATCTGACCGCGCGCCAGCTGGAAATCCTTCGCCTGATCGTGCGCGGCAAATCGACCCGGGAAATCGCCAATGGCCTGGGCTTGAGCGTCAAGACCGTGGAAACCCACCGCGCACAGATCATGAAGCGCCTGCAGATCTATGACGTGGCGGGCCTGGTGCTGTTCGCCGTGCGCGAGCAGATCATCAGTCTTGATGACTGACTGGCGTCAGTTGACTCAATAGCGGCGAGTCCTTTGGCAAGTGCACCTGCAACGCTGCGGGTTTCGCAACAAAACGCAGACTGTCGCCTTCCAGCGGCTCGCCGTCGAGATTGATGCTCAGCCCTTCGGCGACCTTGATCTCGACCCACGGCAATCGCGCCCGCACAAACATATTGTCGAGGCCGAAGCCCTCGCTCAGCAGATTCTTCAGCGTGCCGACCAGTTCTTGCGGTGCCGGCAGGATACTGATGTCCAGCAAACCATCATCGACTTGTGCCTCGGGGCACAGCACATGGCCGCCACCCGCCTGCCGCCCGTTGCCGATTCCCAGTGCGAGCAGTTCACCCTGCCAATGAAAGTCCGGCCCCTGCAACTCGCCATATGCGGCATGCAGCTCGCTGAACCGGGTCAGGCCGGTAAACAGATAAGCGGCGCCGCCCAAGACCTTTTTCAAGTCTTCCGAAGTATTGGCGGTCACCTGGCTACCGAATCCGCCGGTCGCCATGTTCAGGAAAATCTGCCCGCCTACTTCGCCCAGATCGATATCCGAGGGCTGAACATCTAGCAACTCAAGGGCTTCGGCAGGCTCCAGGGAAATACCGGCGGCACGGGAAAAATCGTTGGCGGTGCCCAGCGGCAGGAGGATTAGACTGGCTTTTTGCGGATGCTGCGCCAGCGCTTCGGCAATATCGCGCAAGGTGCCATCACCGCCACCGGCGATGATTTTGCTGTAGCCGGCCGCCAACGCTTCCTCGACCAGACGCTGGGCGTCGCCAGCCTCCCAGGTCACTCGGACAGCCAGTTCCCAGCCTTGCTCACGCTTGGCTTCGACGGCAGCGCGGACATCTTCGTTGAGTGCCTGTTTGCCATGCAAGATCAGCAGTGCCCGGCGTTCACTCATAACGTCACTCCAAGAATTGAAATCGATTGAAACATCTTGACCACTGCGCGCGTTAAAAAAGCCGCAGGGATGGCAATTAATTGCTTTTCAAACGGCCAGCGTCCTACACAGCGGTATTTTTTCGTACGGAACAAGAGGAATCGGCTTAATTGACCCCGTCCGATCATTGGGTCACCGTGTGCCGGCAGCACCAACTTTCAACTCAATAACACAAGGATGTGCCGGTAATGAACGGATACCCCGCGATTCATCTCCATGAATCGAGCAATGGAATAATCAGCAAGCGTGCAGTTGCTACGACCAGCGAGTACTTCCATGCGCAACCATGAAACCAAGGCACCGGTAAGCCCGGTCGCCGCTCTCGCCGAAAGTCGTGCCAGCAAGAAACCAGAATTCTGTAACAGCGCCAAGACCCCTGGAGAGTTTGATATGGAACCCCGAGTCAGCGAGCTGGAGACTCACTTCAAATACATGCGCCGCGACATGGACGAAGTGCTCAATGATGTGCGGACGATCAAACACCGTCTGGCGTATTCGGCGGGTGCTACCGCTGTCATCCTCGGACTGCTGGGATGGGTGGCCAACAGCCGATTCGACCAGTTGGTGACGTTGATCAGCAACTGACCGAATCAATTGTTGCACGCGCCGTGCTTACCCGCCGACGCGTGCATGGGCAAGACCGGCTACCCCAGCAGGTCACTGAGGGGAATGAAGCTCACTTCATCACCCTCGCTCAGCGTGCGGCCCTCTCGGACTTCCACCAACCCGTCGGCCCACGCGGCGCTACGCAGCACACCCGAACTCTGGTTGCGGTAAATGATTGCGCGCCCCTGCTCCAAACGCCCGCGCAAATATTCACGACGGTTGCCGGCCACCGGCCAGACAAAGCCTGCTGGCACTGCAAACTTGAGCGGTTCGACGGCTTGCACACCCAGGCGACGCAAAAGATAAGGCCGCGTCAGCAGGGCGAACGTCACCAGCGTCGAGGCGGGATTGCCGGGCAGGCCAATCACCGGCACGTTGCGAAAATGGCCGAAGGTCAACGGCTTCCCGGGCTTGATGGCAAGCTTCCACAGGGCCAGCTCGCCTTCTTCACGCAGGGCAATACCGAGGAAATCCGCCTCACCGACCGAGACACCGCCGGTAGACAGAATCAGATCGACGTCTTGTAATTCGCCCAGCCGCGCCCGCGTGGTGGGCAGATCGTCCGGGAGAATTCCGCCATCAATCACTTCACAACCCAGACGCTGCAGCCAACTGCACAGAAGTACGCGATTGCTGTTGTAGATCTGGCCCGGCCCCAATGCCTGGCCGGGTTCAACCAGCTCGTCGCCGGTGGACAAAACAGCGACGCGAGGTTTGCGCACGACATTGAGGCCGGCACAGCCAAGCGAAGCAGCCAGGCCTTGCTCAATCGGTCCGAGCCGGGTTCCAGCTTGCAGTACCAATTCGCCGACCGTGGTTTCCTGCCCTTGCGGACGAATGTTCTGCCCGGCCTTCAAAGGCTCAAGAAAGCGCACTCGGCCGTCGGCCTGAACTTCGGCGTTTTCCTGCATCTCGACACAGTCAGCGCCCGGCGGCAGCGGTGCCCCGGTGAAGATGCGTGCGCAGGTGCCTGGTTCCAAAGGAAGTGGAGATTGCCCGGCGAAGACCTTTTGACTGACCGGCAGCGGCTCGCCTTGCCAATCCGCCAGGTTCAAGGCGTAGCCGTCCATGGCGCTGTTCGGCCATGGAGGCAGATCCAGCGTCGAGATCAAATCTTCCGCCAGCACCCGCCCTTCGACTTGAGCCAGCGGCAAGTTCTCGCGCTCGACAATGCGCGACGCATCGGCCATGGCCAGCAAACGCTCGAGCGCCGTTTCGACAGGCAGCAAACTGCCGGTCTTGCCCGGCTTACCCACGGGATTCACAAGGCGCCGCCTGCTTGAGATGGGTGACGAAGTTGCACGGACGATGACGGGCGTCCAGTTGCTCAGCGAGAATGCCGTCCCAACCGGTGCGCACTGCATTGGTCGAACCCGGCAGGCAGCACACCAGCGTGCCGTTGGCCAGACCTGCCAAGGCCCGAGATTGCACAGTCGAAGTGCCGATATCAGCCACGGAAATCTGGCGGAACAGTTCGCCGAATCCGTCGACCTGTTTGTCGAGCAGGCAGGCCACCGCTTCCGGTGTGCTGTCACGCCCGGTAAAGCCGGTGCCGCCGGTGATCAGCACGACTTGAACCACATCGTCGGCAATCCAATTGGCGACTTGCGCGCGAATTTTGTAGAGATCATCTTTAAGCAAAACACGCTCGGCCAGCGCGTGACCGGCCGCGATCAAGCGATCGACGAAGACCTGGCCGGAGGTATCGGTTTCCAGGGTTCGGGTGTCGCTGACAGTCAGCACCGCAATATTGAGCGGCACGAAAGGTACATCAGCCTTGGCTTTCATAGGCTCTTCCAGTTGTAGGGGAAACAGCCCGGTGTTATATCACAGCGGCTCATTTTTCCGCCGCCCCTCTGGAGAGTCGTCATGCCCTCGAACAACCCGTTGCCACCCTGCTCCGTCCTGCTTCTGGCCGGTGGACGCGGTCAGCGCATGGGCGGTCAGGACAAGGGACTTATCGAGTGGCTGGGCGAGCCTTTGATCGCGCATTTGCAGCGCAAGGTGCGTTCGTTGACCGACGATCTGATCATCTCGTGCAACCGCAATCGCGAGCGTTATGCCGGATTTGGCGATCAGTTGGTGATGGATGATGAAGGCGATTTCCCCGGGCCGTTGGCCGGGATTCGGGCAGGGCTGAAGGCTGCACGGCACTCGCATTTGCTGGTGTTGCCCTGCGATGTGCCGCGAATCGACGAGGCGCTGCTGAAGGACATGCTGGTGACTGCCGATCAGCAACATGAAAAACCTTTAATGCTGCGCCATGGCGAACATTGGGAACCGCTGCTGTGCGTGATTCCGGTGGCGCTGTTGCCAGAGTTCGAAGCGGCATGGAATGCAGGCGAGCGCAGCCCGGGGCGGGTGATGCGCAGTCTCGGCGCCGTCGCGTTGCAATGCCCTGACAACGACCCGCGACTGGCCAACCTCAACACCCCGGAATTGTTACATCTGCACAACACTGTGTCAGACTGACACTATCCAAGGAACTCTCACGCCTTGTTTACGTCTCAAGCTCAGTAACCAGAAGATTTCCCATTCGGAGACACACTCATGACTCAACGGACCCTCGCCACTTTCATGCTCGCACTGGGCCTGGCAACCCTCGCAGGTTGCTCCTCGCCAACAGTGATCACCTTGAATGACGGTCGCGAAATCCAGGCCGTCGACACCCCGAAATACGATGATGATTCGGGCTTCTACGAGTTCCAGCAGCTGGACGGCAAAGAGACCCGCATCAACAAGGATCAGGTTCGTACCGTTAAAGAGCTGTAAGGCTCCGCGTCGTTACCGGATACAGAAAAGCCCGCATTGTCATGCGGGCTTTTTCATGGGCGCTCGGAAAGCAGTTTCAGCATTACCACTGCAAGGTGATTTGACTCTCGAACTCCCGCAATTCACCGGTCACCGGGTCAGTGAAGCGCAGGCCCTGCGCAAGCAGCTTCAACGGGTTGGCGTAATCGTCCTCGACATCTTTCAACACAGTCGGATAAAACGGATCGTTGCAAATACTCGCGCCCAGCGCCGTCATGTGCACCCGCAGCTGATGCTTTTTGCCGGTCACGGGATACAGGCCATAGCGCCACAGATCACCATTTTTCTCACGCACCTCGACCGCCGTTTCGGTATTGCTGGCGCCAGGCCCTTCTTGCATACGGAAAAACGGCTCGCCATCGACCAAACGGCTCTTGTGCACCAAAGGGAAATTCAGCTCTGGCAGCGCCGGGGCAATCGCTTCATAGCGCTTGTCGATCTGCCGGGTCGGGAACAATGACTGATAGGCCGAGCGGGTCTGCGGATTGGCCGAGAAGATCACCAGCCCTGCGGTGTGCCGGTCAATGCGGTGCAGCGGCACCAGATGCGGATTGTCCAGCCGACGGATCAGCCGGCGCAGCAGGGTTTGTTCGACATATTCCCCGGCCGGGGTGACTGGCAGAAAATGAGGTTTGTCGGCCACTACCAGATGTTCGTCAGCGTAGAGAATCGACTCGAGCACCGGGATCGGCTTTTCGTCCGGCACCTCACGAAAGTAATGAATGCGCAGCCCTTCCTTGTAGGGCAAGTCTAGCGCAATCGGCTGACCCTGCGCATCCAGCACCCGTCCGCGAGCAATCCGGTCGAGCCATTGTTCGCGGCCGATGGCACTGAAGTGTTCGCACAGGCAATCGAGTACCGTCAGCCAGGGACCGGGCGGCAAATACAAGGTGCTGGCCTGATTGTGCGCAGCGGAAAATACGGGGCTGGTCATACGAAACAGAAATCCTCAATGCAGGCCGGCATTATCCAACAGTGAGGCAAAGCCACCTAGCGCAGTTTGATCAGGCCGGAATCGACTTGAGGGCCGCCGCTTCGGTGAACTCCTTCAGCCAGCGCAACACATCGACCGCTTCCCAACGCCCAGGATCGTACAACGCGTACAACAGTCCCTGATAACCGACCACATCCAGCTGCTTGTGATAACCGGCGCGTTGAAAAAGGGCTTCGATTTCGGCAAAGCAGGTATTGAAATGCAGCTTGTTGAATGGCGTCTTGCCTTCCGTGACCAGCCCGTCCAGGCGCAATTCGAGGACGGCCTCGCGCACCACGTCCACCGACATCCGGTTAACGCTGCTCTTCAACTGTTCGACATTGACCACGGTTCATCCCTCTGACTCGATTGCTGTATGGACATACAGTAACCGAAGAATTCAGCGAGCGCCAACGCAAGGATGTATCGCTGCGACCAGCGGAAAGGATCAAGGCAAAATCAGCAGCCTAAAAATGCCACTACCTGGTCGCCACTGAACGGCCAATCCAGCTCAGCGCCGGTGTCAACCCGCCGCAGTACCGGGATGCGCAAGCTGTATTTTTCGAACCACGATTCGTCTTCGGCGATGTCCACCAATTCAACCAGCAGACCATGCTCGACGAAGGGCATCAGCTCGGCTTCGGCAACTTCACACAGATGACACCCGAGGGTGCCGAACAGCTGACATTCTGGAGACATGACGGCATTACCGGAAAACAAGTGAGCCCATTCTAGGACGCCACTAAACCCTCGTCGACCCGGCGCCGCCCAAAGGACCCAGCGCTCCCGGCGCAAAATCCTGACGCAAATCATTCAGCGCAAATTGCAAATGCGTCATCCTCGCGGACTTTTTGCCTCTACGCTTCAGAGGCCAACGCCCTGACAGCGGAGTGTCCCGTGTTTGCAAATCTGTTGATCATCCTCGCCTCATCCCTGGTGGTGATTGCCCTGTTCCGGCGCCTGCGACTGCCGCCGGTGCTGGGTTACCTGTGCGTGGGATTACTGGTCGGGCCGAACGCATTCGACTGGGTCAACGAGAGCGAACATCTGCCCGATGTCGCCGAGCTGGGCGTGGTGTTTCTGCTGTTTTCGCTGGGTCTGGAGTTCTCCCTGTCGAAGATGATTGCGCTGCGTCAGGTGGTGTTTCGCCTCGGCAGTCAGCAAGTGCTGATCAGCACAGCGCTGCTCGGCACACTGTTGATGGGCCTGGGCATGCCGCTGATGCCGGCGCTGTTGCTCGGTGCAGGGTTATCGCTGTCATCCACGGCGATCGTGACCAAGGAGCTGGGCAGTCTTGGTGAAGTATTCAGCAGCCACGGCCAGAACGCGGTCGGCGTGTTGCTGTTTCAGGACGTTGTCGCGGTATTGCTGCTGACACTGGTTCCGGTCTTCGCCGGCACCAGCGAGCAGGCCTGGTACTGGGCCTTGCCGTTGACCCTGGGCAAAACCGTGGTGCTGTTCTTCGGCCTGCTGCTCGCCAGTCGCTGGTTATTGCCACGGCTGTTTCATGAGGTGGCGGCCTCGCGCTCTGCGGAGCTGTTCGTCCTGCTGGCGCTGGTGATCGTGCTGCTGACTGCCTGGCTCACGCACTTGTTGGGGCTGTCGCCTGCACTCGGCGCTTTCCTCGCCGGCATGTTGCTCGGGGAAAGCCATTACCGGCACCAGATCGAAGCTGACATCCGGCCCTTTCGCGACATTCTGCTCGGCGTGTTCTTCGTCAGCATCGGCATGCTGATCGACCTGCAATTGTTCGTCAGTCACAGCCTGTTGATCATCGGCCTGACGCTGGGTCTTATGCTGATCAAGGGCATCGTGGTCGCGCTGCTGGTGAGGTGGCGCGGCAGTGACAGCGAAACCGCATGGCGCAGCGGCCTGGCCCTGGCCCAGGGTGGCGAATTCTGTTTTGCTTTGATGGCGCAGATGCAGCAAAACAGCCTGTTGCCGGCCGAACCGGGCGCCCTGCTGCTCGCGGCGACGTTCTGTTCGATGCTGCTCACGCCACTGCTGTTGCGCGCGGCGCCGCGCATCGCCGCCGTGCTGCACCGCAAGCCCAATCAGGAGGCGCAGATCGAGCAGATCAGCGCGCTCAACGCCGACCTCGACCAGCACGTGGTGATCTGCGGCTACGGACGCGTCGGCCAATCCATCGGCCGTTTCATGGGCAACGCCGGGCAAGCCTATGTTGCGCTGGACAACGATCCGGTGCGCGTGCAGGAAGCCGCATCTGCGGAAAGCGACGTGCATTACGGCGACTCGGCGCGTGGCGATCTGCTTACTGCGGTTGGCCTGTTGCGCGCCAGGCTGCTGGTGATTTCCGTGGATCAAAGTGACGTGGCGTTGCGCATTTTGCGTGAAGCCCGCCGCCTCAACCGACAGGTGCCGATTCTGGTACGCACCCGTGACGACAGCCAATCGGCGGAACTCAGAGCTGCCGGCGCCACCGAGGTGGTGCCGGAGCTTCTGGAGTCAAGCCTGATGCTCGCTTCACACGCGCTGATCATGCTTGGCCTGCCCGCACACAAAGTGCAGGAGAAGGTCGATCAAGTGCGTATCGATCGCTATCGCCTGCTCCACGGTTTCTATCCCGGAGCCAATGATGAGGAAATCTAGTCCTGACTCACCGCGCCGATCTTGTGCAGTGACAGGTCGGCGCCGTAATACTCTTGTTCCTGACTCAGGCGCAGCCCATGCAATGCCTTGATCGCGCCGTAGACGACGAAGCCGCCAACCAGCGCTACCGCGACGCCAAGCGCAGTGCCGATCAACTGGCTGATCAGGCTGACGCCGCCCAGGCCACCCAGCGCAGACTGACCGAAGATGCCGCAGGCAATCCCGCCCCACACGCCACACAAACCATGCAACGGCCAGACACCCAAGACATCATCGATGCGCCATTTGACTTGCGCAGCGGTAAAGCACCAGACAAACAAGGCTCCGGCGATCGCGCCCGTTACCAGCGCACCGACCGGATGCATCAGGTCGGAGCCGGCGCAAATCGCCACCAATCCCGCCAACGGACCGTTATGCAGAAAGCCCGGGTCATTGCGCCCAACGATCAACGCCGCGACGGTGCCACCGACCATGGCCATCAGCGAGTTGACCGCGACCAGGCCACTGACACCTTGCAGCGTCTGCGCGCTCATCACGTTGAAGCCGAACCAGCCGACAATCAGGATCCACGAGCCCAGCGCCAGAAACGGAATGCTCGACGGCGCGAACGCGACAAGGCGCCCATCGCGGTAGCGACCATTGCGCGGGCCGAGCAGCAGAACAGCGGCCAACGCCAGCCAACCGCCCACGGCATGCACCACCACCGAGCCGGCGAAATCATGGAATGCCGCGCCAAACTGCGCCGCCAGCCAGCCTTGCAAGCCGAAGTTGCCGTTCCAGATCAGCCCTTCGAAAAACGGATAGATAAACGCTACGATCAGCGCCGTCGCGCACAACTGCGGGACGAACCGCGCGCGTTCGGCAATGCCGCCGGAAATGATCGCCGGGATGGCGGCAGCGAAGGTCAGCAGGAAGAAAAACTTCACCAGGCCATAGCCGTGGTCAGCCGTGAGCACCGCCGCCGGTTGCATGAAGGTGACGCCATAGGAGATCCAATAGCCTATAAAGAAATAGGCCAGGGTCGAGACGGCGAAGTCGCTGAGGATTTTCGCCAGCGCGTTGACCTGGTTCTTCTGCCGGACCGTGCCGACCTCCAGAAAGGCGAAACCGGCGTGCATCGCCAGTACCATCACCGCACCGATCAGAATGAACAACGTGTTGGAGCTGTGAACCAGCGTGTCCACAGCGCTTTGCAGATTTTCCATGAGGAGGCAGACCCAAGGCTAAAAGGCACCAAAGCGGTTCATGCGGGCATTTCATGCACCAAATTACGACTCACCAGTCATTTAACGGCAGGGTCGATGAACTGATTTGGCGCATGAATCGATGTCCGAACACGAACCGCCGGCAAATGAATTAGAGTTTTTCTGCTTGGACGCCCGGCAACAGCGCACCTACGCCGAGCGACGCACCACGACACAGCAAAAGTTGTACCAGGCATTTGCACTGAACCTTCGCGCAAGGCTCATACTCGAACGCTTCAAAGCCACCTACGGAGATCCACCCATGGCCAGCATCAAGGCAAAGACTGCTCAAGAAATCCTGATGAACGACTTCCAGACTCTGGTCGCCGACACCGAACGCCTGCTCGAGCACACCAAGACCCTCGCTGGTGATCAGGCCGATGAGCTGCGTGCCCAGATTCACGACAGCCTGCTGCGTGCCCGGGAAACCCTGAAAGTGACTGAAGACACCCTGCGCGAACGCGGTCAGGCGGCGGTCACCGCTACTGAAGACTATGTATCGGCCAACCCATGGCAATCGGTGGGCATCGCTGCCGGCGTCGGCTTTCTGATCGGCCTGCTGGCAACTCGGCGCTGATCATGTCGATCGGTGAATCCGGCCCGACTACGGGCACCGCCTCCTCCACACGTCGCCTCGGCGCTGCCGTTCTGGGCCTGCTGCACAGTCATGTCGAACTGTTCGGCATCGAACTGCAGGAGCAGAAATCACGCACTGTCAGCCTGCTGCTGTTCGCCGGCCTGGCGCTGGTGTTTGCCCTGCTGTTGCTGGTAGGTCTGTCGACGCTGGTGATGATCATCTTCTGGGACACCTACCGCCTGGCAGCGATCATCGGCCTGTGCGTGTTTTATACACTGGCGTCGATCTTCTGCGGCCTGCGCCTCAAAGCGGCGATTTTCGATGAGTCCTCACCTTTCCACGGCACGCTCGAAGAGCTGGCCAACGACCGGGAGCGTCTGCTGCCATGAGCCTGCCTGAACTTCCGCACAACAGCTCGCGCCGGGAAATGCGCAAGGCGCTGATCCGCCTGCGCATGGAAATGCATCGTCAGGAAATCCGCCACGAGACCGCGCAAGTGTTGCAACCGTTGCAGCGCATGCGTGGCATGAAGCAGAACGTGCAGGACGTTTTCGGCATCAAGCACGCGCCGTTGTGGGGCGTGGCGGCGGTGACGCTGCTGGGTTTCCTCACCGGCAAAGGCTCGAAACGCAGCAGTGGTGGCGGTTTGACGCGACTGCTGCGTCTGGGCACGACGCTCGGGCCGCTGATCAGACTGGTCATGCACAGCTCGGGCAAACGCTGAAGCGCCCTTCTGGCTACATTCTTGCTATAGCGCCGGGATGAATCTCCTTATCGGGAGATTCCATCCCGCGTGCCTATCCGGCAAGCGCGGCCAAACCAAAAACAAGATTAAGGACTTGCCGTGATCGACGGGCAACCGCTCGCCTGTTTTCAGCCTTTCATCGATACCGCCACCGGCCGCATTGCAGGCGTCGAAGCATTGGGTCGCCTGCGTCAGAGCGATGGTCAACTGACCTCGGTAGGACCGTTGTTCGCCGATCCGCGCACGCCGGCCACTGCCTTGCGCCGTCTCGATCGGCAGATCCGTGACCACGCCCTCAGCCGCCTGCATGAAGCGCCGGCCGAGTGGTTTCTCAGCCTGAACATGTCGCCACGCTGGATCAGCCGCCTGCGCGCCGATCAAGCGCTGCCAAGTCTCAAACAACTGGCGCGACACCAGGTTGATCCGCAGCGCATCGTATTTGAAATCACCGAACTGGGTGGTAACAGCGAACGCCTGGCCCACGTGGTCGGGCGCTACCGTAACGCAGGGGCGAGAATCGCCATCGATGATTTTGGCGCCGGCTATTCGCAGCTGGATCGGGTACTGGCCCTGCAACCGGACATTCTCAAGCTCGACATGCGCCTGTTTCAGGCTGCTGCCCTCGGCGGACCGAGCAGCGATGTGGTCAAGGCACTCGCGCAAATGGCCGAGAAAACCGGCTGCTGGATCATCGCCGAAGGCGTCGAAACCGAAGCGCAGCTGAATTTTGCTCTGGAATGCGGTTCGCGCTACGTGCAGGGTTTTCTCTTCGCCCGGGCGCAGGAAGAGTTCTTCGCTACGGATGCTTTCGTCGCGCATTTCGCGCAATTGCGGCAACGCTACGTGAAGCAGAAACTCAGCGAGCGCGGGCGGTTGATGCAAATGCGTCAGCAGCTCAGCGAACTGATGGCGATTCTGCAGCAATGGGCGCAGGCCCGCGCCCCGCTCAGTGCATTGCCGCAATTGCAGGCGTTTCCCTGGCTGCTGCGCTTTTATCAGTGCGACCGCCACGGCACGCAACTGACGCCCAACCTCGAATGGCGCCATGACGGCTGGTTTGCCGATGATCGCTATCTGGGGCACAACTGGTCGTGGCGACCGTACTTCTATCATCTGCTGGCCGAAGGCTGGGAAGAACGCCGCCTGACCCTGTCCAACACCTATCGCGATGCCACCAGCAACCAGTATTGCCTGACTGCGGGGCAGTTTTTCGATAACGGCGAACGGCTGTTGCTGATCGATATCGATGCGGCGGGTCTGTAGTTCCGCTTGCAGGCGCGCAGCCGAACCGGGAAGCTAGGGCGATCAGTCACCAGACGGAGAGAATCAGCCTTGGATTGGCCTACCCTGCTCAACCGCGAACGCCTCGGCAAGCCGCTGCACAGCCCGCAAGAACTCGGCCGCAGCCCTTTTCACAAAGACCATGACCGCATCATTTTCTCCGGTGCCTTCCGCCGCCTCGGGCGCAAGACCCAAGTGCACCCGGTCACCAGCAACGATCACATTCATACCCGCCTGACCCACTCGCTGGAAGTCAGCTGTGTCGGCCGTTCGCTGGGCATGCGTGTCGGTGAAACCTTGCGCAGCGCGCTGCCAGACTGGTGCGACCCGGCCGACCTCGGCATGGTCGTGCAATCGGCTTGCCTGGCGCATGACATCGGCAATCCGCCGTTCGGCCATTCCGGCGAAGACGCGATTCGCCACTGGTTTCAACAAGCCGCCGGGCGCGGCTGGCTGGACGGCATGAGCGAGGCCGAGCGTGGTGATTTCCTCAATTTCGAAGGCAATGCTCAAGGCTTTCGCGTGCTTACGCAGCTGGAATATCACCAGTTCGACGGCGGCACGCGCCTGACCTACGCGACGCTGGGCACCTATCTGAAGTACCCGTGGACCGCGCGCCACGCCGACTCCCTCGGCTACAAGAAACACAAGTTCGGCTGCTATCAGAGCGAGCTGCCGCTGCTCGAACAGATCGCTCACAAGCTCGGCCTGCCGCAAATCGAAGACCAGCGCTGGGCACGCCATCCGTTGGTGTACTTGATGGAGGCGGCCGATGACATCTGCTATGCGCTGATCGATCTCGAAGACGGTCTGGAAATGGAGTTGCTCGAATACGCCGAAGTCGAATCGTTGCTGCTCGGCCTGGTCGGTGACGACTTGCCGGAAACCTATCGCCAGCTCGGCCCGCAGGATTCCCGGCGGCGCAAACTGGCGATCCTGCGCGGCAAGGCCATCGAGCACCTGACCAACGCGGCAGCGCGGGCATTTGTCGAACAGCAGGATGCTCTGCTCGCCGGCACGCTGCACGGCGATCTGGTCGAACACATGCACGGGCCGGCGAAGCGCTGCGTGTTGAACGCCAAGGACATCGCGCGCAAGAAAATTTTTCAGGACAAGCGCAAGACCCTGCATGAGATCGGCGCGTACACGACGCTGGAGATCCTGCTCAATTCGTTCTGCGGCGCCGCGCTGGAGCAGCACAACGGTCGCACGCCGTCGTTCAAGAGCCGGCGCATCCTCGATTTGCTTGGCAACAATGCGCCGGATCCGCAGGGTTCGTTGCACAGCTCGTTTCTGCGCATGATCGACTTCATCGCCGGCATGACCGACAGTTACGCCAGTGACATGGCACTGGAAATGACCGGGCGTTCAAGTCACTGAGTCTTGAGGGGGCAGCCGGTCACTGATCTGACCGGCTGACCACCATGAGAGTTTTCGCTGAATGCCCCTGTGAACCAGCTGAGATTCAACTACGCTTGACCCATTAACCCGATCAAATAAACACCGCTGATTAAACGCAACTTTAAACATCGACAAATAATTGAATATCAATATTGGCCTCGGATCATTTCAATCTTCGGCCAATTGATTGCTCGCCCGTCCTTACGCCGAACCTAATTTCAACGTAGTCTCTTTCCTCATTACGCGTAGGATTAATCCGATAACGTAGTCGCGACACTACCAGTCCATGCGAGTGCTCATGCATCTGAGCTAAGGTGCGCGCTTTATTCATGCTTGCATGGGACTCTATTTATGAACTCCGTTTTTATTGTGGACGATCATCCAGTGATCCGCCTCGCCGTGCGAATGCTCCTGGAACATGAAGGCTACAAGGTCGTCGGCGAGACCGATAACGGTGTCGATGCCATGCAGATGGTCCGTGAATGCATGCCCGACCTGGTCATTCTCGATATCAGCATCCCCAAGCTGGACGGCCTCGAAGTACTGGCCCGCTTCAACACCATGGGTTCCAATTTCAAGATTCTGATTCTGACGGCGCAGTGTCCTACGCTGTTCGGCATTCGTTGCATGCAATCCGGCGCATCGGGATATGTCTGCAAGCAGGAAGACTTGAGCGAATTGGTCAGCGCAATCAAAGCGGTACTTTCCGGTTATAACTATTTCCCCAGTCAAGCGCTTAATCCGGTGCGCGCCGACGACACTCGATACGCTGAACTTGAACTGTTCAAATCCGTCAATGACCGCGAACTGATGGTATTGCAGTTATTTGCTCAGGGACGTACCAACAAGGAAATAGCCAAGGGCATGTTTCTGAGCAACAAAACCGTCAGCACTTATAAGCAATAATTTCCTATGTACACATAATACGAACTTTCACTATGGAGGCTGGGCAAGCCTGAAGGCATTGCCGCTAAGCGCTGATCGCATGGTGACTCGCGACAGGGCTACCGCAGTCTCCAGCATTGAGTGACTGATTAACCGACCGCGGCTATCATCGCTGGCTATTTGCCACGAATGGATCACGGCTAGGTGCCAGAGGGTTAGTAATTATGGGGTTATGGGAGCCAGTGAATGGAGTTTTTTGGAGTACCCCCCCTGCCGTGCCGGGTGAGGGGTGGCCGCTATCGGTGACCATCATCGCTGCATTGGTAGCAGCGTTTGCTTTCGCGGCAGCGTTGAGATTCCTCGTGCAGAAGATCAAGCCAGCAGGGTTGCATCTACGCGAGCATCTGGTGGAGATCGGCGGCGGACTGACCCTCACTTATTTGGTCATAGTTGTTGTGGTGATATGGGGGCGTGCTGACACCCTCATGACCATGCCGTTAAACGAGGTTGGCGATTTTCTAGCCGGTGCGTTCGGGCCAGTGGCATTTCTCTGGCTGGTCTTCGGCTTCCTCCAGCAGGGCGATGAACTGCGGCAAGGCACCAAGGCATTGGAACTACAGGCTTTTGAACTCAAGAATTCCGTAGAGCAGCAGTCAATTATGGCTGCCGCTGCAACCCAGCAAATAGACGCGCAACGGGCCGCATTGCAGTTGCAGCTGGATGAGATTGACCGTGTTAACCGGGCAAACTTTGTTTTCAATCACGGCTCTCGAAGCGCCAGCGGTGCGCCGGGCTCTCGGGTTGAAACAAGTGTGGAAGTCGGCTGTTCCGGTGCCAACGCCTACGACGTTCGTGTTGTGTTTGAGCCGCCAATAGGAAATACAGCCTTAGTCGAGCTCGAGCAGATAAGCCAAAGCCGAAAGTCTAAAATCGTACTTGTCTTCCAGAATCCGTCTGAGGATGTTTTGGGATTTGTCACACTTAGCTACAGAGGCGCTGACGCCAAGGAGCGAGAAGAGAAATTCGTCTACTCCATCCGCGCCGCCGACCCTTGGGTAAAGGTCAAATCCTAGATTACGTCTTGGTATTTTAAGTAGGGGCATCCTCTGCCCCCTCCGCTCACTTCACCTTGCCTTTCTCGGCTGTACCTATCGGCTGTTTGCTTGCGTTCGCCTGCGAGAAGTGGTTCTGCAAATTAACCGGTTCTTGCTCACACCTTCACGTATGTCGATCACTTCATCAACCCGTCTTCATTGTCGAACTCGCACATTTCGTTTTTTTCGTAAGCGCTGGCTGGGCAAGCATTCCCCAACCAACTCAGCCCGCAATGCCTGTGCAATCCCATAAAGGGTTGAACGGTCGACCATCATCGATGGCTAGGGAACTGTGTTAGAGCTGTCACCGCCCCGCTGAAAAATTTCCGGTGCACTTCGATAACCGGCGGGGTTTCCAGTTGGAAAGTAATCTGGTGGTTTTGTCGGAGGTGCTTAACCAAGAGCGTAGTGGGCAGGCGACGGGGGACGTAATCTGAAAATAACCTTTTTGCTCCTGGCTTTAGATCTCCGGCTCAGCACAGCAGGTCTAGAGCACTCCCCCCCTTACGGCACAGTTGAGCGCCAGAGAATCAACCGATGCTTGAGCGAGTATCGCGAAGCTGACCGCAAAATTACGCCGGCCTTGGGTATGCCTACGGAGCTTACGAAAAGAAGTGAGCATTTCCGCCCATCGAAACGAGCACTGATCGCGCCTTATATATAGAGGGATTTTGTGAAAGGGTTCGTTTGCGCAAAAAAGATGTACAACCAGAAATCAGTGACAAAGGGTCAACGCCAGCGGATTGTCGGCTTTCTCACTTTCGTTACACAGGGTTATCCACAGGCAGTACGTTGCAACGACCACCTAAAACACACTATCTTGTGGTCGCCTCCCTACGAAACCCTACATGCTGGGGTTTACGCCTCCTCTGACTCTCATTTTGTGAGAAAGCTCTTTTATCGGAGGGAAGTTGCTCGACTCAACAAAGCAACGAATGGCGTCAATAAAGGCCCACTGAGGCCCTCGAAAGGCCCTCAGAGGCGTTTTGACATAGTTATTAGGGGTCGGTGGGCGGCAAATAAAAAAAGATGCGGAGAATGCCCCGCAGGGGCTTGCACTAAAATCTTGAATTCGACTAAGATGAGCCAACGCAAAAACCGCCCATGAGGGCGGTTCCGTTGAAGATGTTCACGAGCAGTTATGTCACGTTTTCTGAGGACAGACGTAACTGCTCGCCCTCTTCCACATGCGTTAGCACGGTCAAGAGAAGGACGCCATTAAAAGCCAATTGATGCAATTGCGTCAATCGGTGATTGATCGGCGGTCGTCTCCAGACAAGTGCGACTTAACTTAACGTACTGGAGACTGCCCTAATGGACATGTCGATTGGCTTCACCCGCAACACGACCGTCGGCGCTAAAACTGTGCCGGTTCGTCAATATCGCCGGTTTCGCTTCGGCGAATGGGAGGATGTGTGCCATCACCACCGTAGCCCACCACGCTAACGGTTAGCGACAAGCCACCAAGCTTTTGCTGATTTGGTGGCCCTACCCGCACAATATTTCTAGAACCGATCCCCCGCCAAAATTCACTGAGCACTCTCGCTCAGCTTCTGTGTTTCTGCCTGAAAAACAAGATCGGCTCGGTCTTGCCCGCGCTGCTTAACAGCTTGCGATAGGGGCTCATCCAAACGCTGGAAAAGTAGAAATAACCCGACGCCCTTTAGCGCTCTCAGACGCTGTCAGAGGTGAACAACATCAGAGACAATTCACGGCTAGAGAATCAACAAAGCCCGCTCAAGGCAGGCTGATGGACAGTCTCAGCAAGGCTAGTTCTTCATGGCACGTTGCACGCTGCTCAGGCTTACGCCAAGGGCCTTAGCCACCTTGCGAAATGATGCGCCCTCCTCTTCCATTGCCTTGCGAATGGCTCCGTCATCCACCGTCTTAACGCGTCCTTTGTAAACACCTGCTGCCTTGGCCTTCTGGATGCCTTCTGCCTGACGCTCACGGATCAATGCACGCTCGAACTGAGCAACACTACCCAATAGACCGAGCATCAGCTCTTGCATGGGATTGGCCTCACCAGTGAAGTGAAGCTGTTCCTTATGGAATGAGACCGCCACGCCCTTGGCAATCATCCCTTTGACCATTGAGAGCAGGTCTTCGAGTGATCGAGCCAGACGATCGATGCTGTGCACGTGGAGAACATCGCCTTTACGGATGTGGCGAAGCATCGCCTGTAACTCAGGTCGGTCTGTTGTGGCGCCTGAGACTCTATCTGTGAACACCTCATCCAGTGCAACGCCGTCTAATTGGCGCCCAGTGTTCTGATCGACCGATGAAACCCTGATGTAACCGATGCTTGCCATAATGTGCACCCCCGTATTCATTTACCTCTAGAGTCTAGGAGTATAAATGTACTCATTACCCAATATCAACCCTAATGAATACAGAATCCGTATTCACCGACAAGTGGTCGCAAGGGTATACCCATAAGAGTACGCCCTAATCACAACAGCGTAACGCCCCCCAATGGATAGGGATTAAGTGCGCCCGTTTAGGCAGAAGCGTCTTTTCGCGTCGAGCTACTTTGATTGCATCTGATCAAATTTGCTCAAGAACTTACTTACATCCTGAGTTTTTCTTTGTTTCTCAGACTCTAATATTTTCTGATCAAGAATGAGTTCAATGCTAATTTTCAGCAACGGAAAAAACTCTAGACAGTCAGCCTCTGAAAGTTCATGGACTCCACTGCTCATCACGCTGTAAATCTTGTGATGATCAACCAGAAAGCTTGGTAGATGATCCTTTAATAGCTTCACTCGGTCTTGCATTCGGCCGTTATTGTAAGCCACCTCATCCCACTCGGGCTCCTTCGAAGCAATTACCTGTGCTTCCTTTATCAACGACTCAAAAATTCGCCTCAGATAAACCAAGGAGCCGGCACCTATTCCGTGGGCTGCAAGGCCAATTGCTTTAGTGAATCCTTTAAATTCTTCAGCCCCTAAAACTTTAGAATATTTTTTGACATCGAACAAGTTGGATTCGGCAGTAGACGGGTACTGCCCAATCTTCTGTATGCCAGAATCCTGGCTTGCCCTAAAAGTGTAAATACTCACATGATTTTTATTTCTTGAGCAATTAGAATATATATTAAAAAAAAGATCTCCATACCAGTTTTCATCATGAATCCAAGGGGCTTTGATGCTGCTCTTGCAATTGGAAACCGTATGTGACTTACACTGGGGACAGTACGCATCCAAATGCCCTGCGTACAGCAGCAGAGCGGACACATTCTCAATATTATCCTTACTTACTTCAAATTCCTTATACAAAGGAACTTTGAGACAAAACTCCTCGGGCGAGGGAAAGCCAGCCATTTCGCTACTCCATGCACAATTAAACTAAAAAACCACAGTTAACTTTCATTTTACTACATTAAAATCATGTAAGCACAAATGATATTAATTTAAAATATAACCGATTTACCCCCCATCAGACAGCTTCTATAAATCGTGAGGCTTGGCTTTCTCGATAACGATTGCCTGCTGGGACAGCCTTTCAGTTGACAGACGCCACTCGGGGACATTCATCCTTTGCAGGGGGCGTTTTGTTCGAGACCTCCCTCAGGTTTGATGATCGAGATGACTGCCGCCGGAGCCTAGTGCGGTGATAGAGCTATTGCCGGAGCTTGAGAATCCCTGCGGTGATGGCTGATGCGTTCGCATCGAGAGTCTGCAATGCGGTGAGGGCGTTCTCATGGGCTTCGCTTGAGCCACTGGCTTTAGCCCACAAAGCCACTTCTTCGATCGCTGATGCAAGCGCGTGCTGGTTGTGCAGCAGGAGAGTTAGAACGTCCGCTGTGGCTATATGGGCTTCTGTGATGTCTGGCACGACTCATTTCCTTGAGTTTGTGTGTAGAAGTCGTCAGAGCCCTTGTAGCAGCTCTGACAAGGTCATTCCCAGTCCATCCGCAAGCACCTTGGCCGCGTCTAGGCTGGGGTTGGCTGTGCCCGTCTCAATTCGTGACATATACGTTCGAACGAACCCGCACCGATCAGCAAAAGCCTCCTGACTGAAGCCCTGATTAGTGCGTAGCTCTCGTATTCGCTGGCCGAAGCCCTTTCTCAGATTCTGGTTTGGTTGCATCCCAGAATGATGGTCGCATGCACCCCAATCGTGAACACACCAAATGATGACACACCAATTGATACATTGGTATTCTTGTCGCTCACCCAGAGAACACCTGACAGGGATGACCAATGAACGAGAAATTGTTTGTACTGACTACCCAGAAGAAGAAAACCAATCACATTCTGCACGTCATCATGACCGTTCTGACTGGAGGGCTTTGGTTGATCGTGTGGGGAATCACCATGCGGAGCAATGACAGGCACAACAGAAAGATTGACTGGCAAATCAGTCAGATCATGGAGAGCAAGGTACAAAGTGGGAAACAACACAGTTGGGTTGAAACTGATCTAACATCCAAATGGTAGTCCTGATCAGTAGCGGATTCATCTAAGCGACGCATCGAGGATTTCAACTACTGTGACTCTGTCTGTGTGCTTGCACCGAAAACGAGAGTTTTCAACGGGACTCAGCCATGGCGTTACCGCAGACAATCCTTTGATGTACTTCAGTAACAAACGAAAGCCATACAAATCCAGCTCTTCGCTTGTGATTTTGATCATGCTCTTGTCTGTTGGTGCAAAATCGAATCGGGACGTATTCGGTAGTATTCCCGTCAGCGTTCGCTGAAAGTTATCGCACGTTACCTTCGGTGGAGCAGATCAAGAGCTTGGGTGTGTGTTGATCCTTTTATTTTACTGGTGTACTGATCCGAAATCGGAACGTTACAAGGATTATCCTGACTCAGGCCGCACATAAAATGGTATTCCGCCCAATGCTTCAATGATACATGCGGCCGAATTAGCCCCCCCTTCCTTGGGACAGGCCAATTATGCGGCCTGCAACTCATCCTGAACGGTTTTGATCTCGTCACGCCACTTCCTGATGGTCTTTGCCGATACTCCGGCGCATCGTTCAATTGTCTTGACTGCCACACCTTGTGCCAGCATCTTCAATACGTCGAGCTTCTTCGGGTGCTGATGCCGGTTCTGTGGCTCATGACGAACCGGCAAGGCTACGACATTAACGAGAGCTGGCTGTATCGGATATTCCGATTCGTACTCTTCTTCAGTCTTGAATTCGGTGAAGGTACGCAAATCATTTTGCAGCTTGGCCAGTTCCTCGGCACTTGGTTTGCACAAATCATCCCGATCATCCCACTCACATGCTTTTGGCTCAGGATCGATACCATCCATCTCGTTGATCAAGGATCGCGGACGGCTTTCCATCATCCATGGAACGATCATTTCGATTGCTTTGACGTAACGTCTTGCGTGCCTCTCCCCAAGTTGTAGCAACTCCTGTACTGCTTCGTTTGTCACGACCGGGAGGCTTTCCAGAGTTACGGCAAGGTTACGTACAGACAGCGGCATAGACTTCCCCCCAATACCAATGGGGCGATCATGCCAGTCAAGTCGAGCGATGCCTTCGATGATGTCCAGTGCAAACACTGGGTAACGCCCCCAGTACGTTGTACAGCCGATGAACCCATAAAACGGATTCTCAATCACCTTGGGCTTTGGTCCTCGCGTGCTCTTCGGCTTTCGAGGAAGCTTGGTTTTGGTTTTCGGTGCATTGTCTGCCAGCCACCGATCGGCGTTAGCGGCGATATGTGCATTCAATGCTTCCAATTCTGCTGGAGAGAGTAGGTCGGAAGTGGAGAGGGATTTATTGGTGGCGGCTGTATCGGTGGGCGATTTAGAGGCGAGCGAGTGCTGCATGGATGGTTCTCCTGTATTCAAGTTCATTTCATAGGCTTGTGCCTCGATGGGTATGGTTGCCGCAGGCCAAAGCCTGCGGTGGTACTTGGGTGGTGCGTAATTCAGTCCCGGATGTGTCGGGAGCAGTTTCGTAGTCGGAGGATAACGCGTGCGTCGAGCTTTGATTCGTAGATATCTGCCAACTGATTGCAGTACGCCCGGTGGGCCGACTGGTACGCTCTGAAGGCTTCCGTGATGTCATCGAATATTCCCAGTACATCAGCCTTGCCGAACCTCGAAAGTACAGAAACAAAACCGACTCCACCTGACGCAACTGACACTCCGATAGGCAGAACCCCTCGACGACTTCGGGTGTCCCTGAAAATCTGATTGATCACCTTCGGAACTACCGAGCAATGCTCTGGTGAGTACACGCAGTTCAGTTGGTCCAGAATATCTTTGTCCAGCTCTGCGTCCGGTTCGAAGGCGTATGGCTGCACGGAATACCACGCGGCGAACTCCTGATAGTCCCACCATTTTCTACAGACGCTGCAACCTTCATAGGCGGAGCTCTTCTTCGGGTCGTAAGCTCGTCGCATCATGTTGTGCCAAGTTTTGTATGGCGTTCCCTTCCCTGACTTGAAGAAGGGCATCCCCAACGCCCTACGACGTCGCCCAGAATTGTAGCAAACGCCGTAGGTCAGCGACCCGCCCGGGGGAGGGGGAAATAGCGGCAGCTCTTCCCCAAGGCTGTAATCGAGGTGAAGCCCTGCTACGTAAGAATCTACGTGGATAGTCCTGGTGATGTCAGTGATGCTGTGTTGCTCCATGTTGTTACCTCCGTTCAGTTGGAAAAAATGGGCGAAAAAAAACCGACACATTGGTCGGCATCGGGCTCGTCATTCTTCTCTATACGGAGGAGCAGGAACTCAGCTATTCGATTTCGTCGACCTCAATGTTGGTGGTGCTTCTACTGCGTTTGTCATGGGGCTTCTCATGATCTGCTGTGACCGTCGGTGGTGGTCAGCCAAAGTTCAGGCGTTAAAAAACCTCCTGCGATTTCTGGGCGATTTGTCCGCACCGTGGTCGCGTAGAGGCTTCTAAGTTGTCTGTCTACCTACTGGGTAGACCGCGCATTCTACAGATTTTCTGCCGTTTGTCAATCCTCTATTGACAGGCGTGTTTTTTGCAAAAAACTGATTCCGTGGTGCGGAGTACGCGCTTTGCTTGGTGCAGAGGCTCGTCCAGTCCCGTAAACACGGGATGAAACTGATGTTGGTGGTTGAAGTGTGGCGAAAGTACGTCGCGCTTTTAACGAGTTTTGGAGGGTTTTGAGGGGGTTTTCGAGGCCCCCATCCCTGCCCTAGCATCCATTTCACTTTGGTGTTTCGTACAAGCGGCTCAGGTCTTCGAAATCCGCCTCATCCCACGTCGATTCCCCCGCCAATTCATCAAACGGCTCCCAGTACGGGTAATCTTCCTCTGGCCCTTTCTGGATTAACATGAGCTTGTCACCCTGCATCAGCCTGTATCGGTTTTCCTTTCGATCAACACCAGCGTACCGATATGCACCAGAGCCCGAAACGAGGCGACCGTCAGGATGAATCGTGATTGTGTAACCGACGCTACGGAGCATAGCGGAGAGACGCTGAGGATCGTTTCGCTCAAGCTCCCACACTTTGCCCTGCTCGATCCATCCTTTGGCTGACGGAACTACAGTGGCTTTGAGCAGTGCTAATTCTCGCTCGGTGGCTTCCCGTTCTCCCTGCAGTTGCTGGAGCTGGGACAACACTTCAGGAATGGCACCTACAGTGAGAATTGCAGAGGATAGCTCCTGCATCTGCTTTGAGACTTCAAGTAGCTTGACCTCGGCCGCAATGATCGCCTTCTCATTCACGCCGCTGTGGCTACGATTCACAACTTCCAAGGCTGCAGTGACAGATGTGTATTTGTAAACCGCATCAATGATTTCCTTCGGAATCACTTTCTTGTTGTCGCAACCTTTGAGCTCCTGCCTCTTCCTGCACCTCATGGAAACCTGAACACCTCCGATGGTGCGCATGATGAAATTGTGGCCGCAGCATCCACACTTCACCAACCCCACAAGAAAATGAGCGGCTGTCTTTGTCCTTGGGGTCGTCTTGCGTTTCTCGCCCTCAATCTGTGCGAGCTGAAACAGCGAGATGTCTACGATTGGCTCGTACACGTGAGACCCGTTCCAGCGCCCTATCGCAGCCTCATTGCGAAGCCAGCCCTCGACACCTGGCCCAGACGTTTTAGCTAGTGCAGCGATACCAGACTCACGCATCCGTTTCGCGATGACAGCCTTACCAAGCCCTGACGCATACAACTCAAAGGCCTGTTTCACCTGATCTGCAATCTCTTGGATCACGACACCATGTGAAGTAAGCCATACGGGCGTAATACGTTTGGGCGTCTTGCCCTCGGCCGCAAGCTTACGGCGAGAGTCATAGGAGGCCGTAAGACGACGACTCAAGTTATCGCTGTACTGGCGGGCTGCTTGGATTTTACCCAACAGAATATAGATGGAGCCGCCGTCCAAGCTCTGGCGTGTGTAAACAACGTTATCGTCAAGGGTAATGATGGAAACGCCAGCGTCCAGAATCGGTGCGATCACTCTTGTAAGCATATCCAGAGTGTCTAGACGTCCCGCCCTATCGATCGACTCAACTAAGACAGCATCCCCCGTTTGAATCACACCAGCCTTTACAGCGGCCAGCAACTCAGCAAAGCCACCGCCATCCTTGATGTGATCTCCCTTCCACCCGCTCCTGCCCAAATCTTGGAACGTCAGGTTACCTAGAGCGTACTCAGGGTGCCGAAGAATCCAGCTACCAACCATCGCCTGCTGACGCTCAAGGCTTGAACCCTTCTTTTGAATGGCACTCGAGAATCGTGCGTAGCTAAATGCTGTAGGCATGGCGCCCTCTAGCTGATTTTCGTGCGTCTAAGTATACATATGAAAGTTTTACAAAAAGCGTCTGATGCAAAAACTCAAAGCCAGATCCCTTGTAGAACTTATCGAGATGGCCAAACGTAACGCACTCGTGTGAGACTCCGCATGCCCAGCCGTGTAAAGGACTACCTGATTGCCTTGAGCGCTGTTCTGTACCTGAGCGCCAATGCCCTCGCCGCGCCAAGCGCTTCACCGGACTATGCATTGCTCAGCCGCTCGGCCACCGAGGCCGTGCAAACTGTCCTGCAGCCGTCACAACGGCAATGGCTGCAGACTCGCAGCGAACTGAAACTGGGTACCTCCGCACCTGATTACCCGCCATTCGACATGACCGTCAGTGGCCAGGACTACGAGGGACTGACCGCCGATTACGCAGGGATTCTCGGTCAGGCCACCGGTTTGCCGATTCGCGTGCAACGCTTTCCCTCGCGCGAGGCTGCAATTCGCGCCTTGATCGATGGCCAGATCGACCTGCTTGGCACAGCCAACGGCTACGAAGCAGGCAATGCCAACCTCGCGCTTTCCAGACCCTATGCGGTCGATCAGCCGGTACTGGTAACCCGCGAGGACGAAACCCGCTCGCTGACCGAAGGCCTCGCCGGCCTGCGCCTGAGCATGGTGTATCACTACCTGCCGGTGCCCGAGATCAAAGCGCTGTATCCCAAAGCGCTGATCACCTGCTATCCGTCCTACCAGAACGCAATCAACGCGGTGGCCTTCGACCAGGCCGATGTGTTTCTCGGCGACACCCTCTCCACCCATTACATGATCAACAAGGGCTATCTCAACAATGTCCGTATGGCCAACTTCGGCAAGCAGGAAGCCCATGGCTTCAGCTTCGCCGTGCGGCGCAGCAATCCGCAACTGCTGGGCATCATCGACACGGTGCTCGCAGCGATCCCGAGCAGTCAGCGCGACGACATCGCCAAGCGCTGGAGCGCCGGCAGCGACCTGCTGCTCACTGACAGAAAACTGCAGCTGACAGATCGTGAGGAAAAGTGGCTCAAGCAGCATCCCGTCGTCAGCGTGGTGGTCAATGAAGCTTACGCACCGTTGACCTTCTTCGACAGCGCCGGCAATTTCCGCGGCATCAGCGCCGACCTGCTCGAGCTGATCCGCTTGCGTACCGGCCTGCGTTTCGAGGTTCAGCGCAGCCGCAACGATGCGGAAATGATCAGGCAGATCGACAACCACAAAGCCGATCTGATTGCCGCCCTGCTGCCCAGCGCCGAACGTGAAAAAAACCTGAGCTTCAGTCGCCCGTATCTGGAAAATTCCTACGTGCTGCTGACCCGCAAAAGCGCCGACAGCCCGACCAATCTGGGCCAACTCAAAGGCAAGCGTCTGGCGATCGCCCAAGGCAATCCGCTGGTCGCCTACTTGCATGAGAATTTCCCGGGCATCGAACTGATCGAAACCCCCGACACGTTCAGCGCCGTGTCGATGCTCGCCGAGAACCATGTCGACGGTGCGGTGAACTCGCTGGTGATCGCCAACTATTTCATCTCCTCGCGCATATTCGATCGGCCACTGCAAATCACCACCACGATCGGCACCAGTCAGGCAGCCTTCTCGCTGGCGACCGCACGTGACAACACCGAACTGGCCTCGATCATCAACAAGGCGCTGCTGAGCATCGCTCCCGAGGAGCTCGGCGTGATCAACGGCCGCTGGCGCGGTTACTCCACGGCATCACAGAACATCTGGCAAAACTACCAGCGCCTGTTCTACCAAGTGGTCGCAGCCGCCGGCCTGATCCTGCTGCTGTTGTTGACCTGGAACGCCTACATGCGCCACCAGATCAAACAACGCCAGGCTGCCGAACGTGCACTGAACGATCAACTGGAGTTCATGCGCTCGCTGGTCAACGGCACGCCGCACCCGATCTACGTGCGAGATCGCCAGGGTCTGCTGCAAAGTTGCAACGACAGTTATCTCGAAGCGTTCAACGCCAGTCGCGAGGACATCATCGGCAAAGGCGTGATGCAGGGCACCCTGAGCAACGCTTGCGAGGCCGAGGCATTCCAGGCCGATTACCAGAGAGTCATTGCCGAAGGCATTCCGTTGATACTCGACCGGCCTCTGCACATCGGCAGCCGCCGTTTGACGATTTACCACTGGATTCTTCCCTACCGCGACTCCAGCGGTGACGTTCAAGGGATTATCGGCGGCTGGATAGACATCAGTGAACGCCGCCAATTGTTTGAAAAACTGCGTGCAGCCAAAGAACAGGCGGACGAGGCGAACCGGGCCAAAAGTACCTTCCTGGCAACCATGAGCCATGAGATCCGTACGCCAATGAACGCCGTGATCGGCATGCTCGAACTGACCCTGCGACGCATCGATCCGCAACACCCCGATCGCGCTTCGATCGACACGGCCTACCATTCGGCCAAGGATCTGCTCGGGCTGATCGGCGATATTCTCGACATTGCCCGCATCGAATCCGGGCGTCTGAGCCTGTCCCCGGAGTGGATCAATCTGGTCGACACAGTGACCTCCGTTGCACGCATCTTCGACGGCCTCGCGCGGCAGAAAAACCTTGCCTTGCAAGTCGTCTTCAACCCGCCGCACCCGGCTGTGGATGTGCATCTGGATCCGCTGCGCTTCAAGCAGGTGCTGTCCAACCTGGTCAGCAACGCTATCAAGTTCACCGACAGTGGCCACGTGCGGATCACCCTCGACCTGATCCCGGCAGACGCTGCTGGTCGAACATTGATGCAGCTGACCGTGCAGGACAGCGGCTCAGGCATCAGCGCCGAAGATCAACAGCGCTTGTTCGAGCCATTCTCGCAGGCGGAAAATGGCAGTCGGCAGGCAAAAAACGGTGCCGGACTGGGGCTGGTCATCAGTCGCAACCTGTGCGAAATGATGGGCGGACAACTGCAGTTGAGCAGCCAGCCCGGCATCGGCACTCAGGTGTGCATATCGCTGCCGCTGGACAGCCTGCCGGCAAAGGCGAATCCGCCGAAAAGCGAACCGTTGATCAAGCCTGCGACAACGCCGTTACATGTCCTGGTTGTCGACGACCATCCGGCCAACCGTCTGCTCATGTGTCAGCAACTGGAGTTTCTCGGACATCGCTTCAGCATTGCCGAAGATGGCTGCAGCGGCCTTGAGCGGTGGAAGGCCGATCATTTCGATCTGGTGATCGTCGACTGCAACATGCCCTTGATGAACGGCTACGAGATGACCCGTGGGATTCGCCAGCTTGAACTGCAAAACCATCGCCCGCCGTGCACCGTGCTGGGTTTCACCGCCAATGCCCAGCCCGAAGAAGTCCAGCGCTGCAAGCTCGTCGGCATGGACGACTGCCTGTTCAAACCGTTGAGTCTGACCCTGCTCGGACAGTGGATCGACGGCATCACGCCGGCATCACCGGCCTCGGTGTTCGATCTGCAAAGTCTGAGCTTGCTGACCGGCAACAACCCGGCGCAGACCCGACGCATGCTGGTGGAACTACTCAAGAGCAGCCGCCTCGACCGCGAGGAACTGCTCAGGCTGTCACCCGAGGATGATCGCGAAGCGCTGGCGGTGGTTGCGCACAAGATCAAGGGCGCAGCACGCATCGCGCAGGCCTCGCGGCTGATTGAATGTTGCGATGAGCTTGAGACCGCTTGCGAGCAAGCGCTCGCGCCACAGGAGATAGCCCGTCGCTGGGCGGCAACCAGCCAGGCGATGCTCGAACTGGCGCAGGCCCTGCAGCAGCAATTGACCCTGGCCGATCAAGGCACAGTCAGCGAGTCTTAACTATGCTTGGACGCTGAGCAGTGAGTTAAACATTCATGGAGAGTCAGCAATGCACAGCCCACTGCGCCCCGAGCAACGCCGGTTGCCGCTGCACGTGCACATCAGCGTCATGTTCACCTTTCTTTTATTGCTTACGGGCGTGGTGCTGGGCCTGTTCAATTACCACCAGACCACGCAGATCATCCTGTCGAGCAGCGAAAAGCTGTTTGACCGCATCGAGCAGGATGTACGCCTCGATCTGCAGGCAACCTATCAACCGATCCGCAACCTGCTGAGCCTGCTGGCGGACACCCCGGCGGCCCACGCGAGCGATCTGCAACAACGCCTGCCGTTGCTCAAACCCTTCAGCCAGTCGCTCACCGATAACCCGGCGCTGGCGTCGTTGTATCTGGGTTACGCCAATGGTGATTTCTTCATGGTGCGCGCGCTGCGCACGGCGGAACTCAAGGCACAGCTTCAGGCGCCGGAAGCGGCGGCCTATCAGGTCTGGAGCATCGAGCACGAGCCGCAAGGCACTGTACGCTCGCAATCACTGTTCTTTGATCAGGCGCTGACGCCGCTCAGCCGCCGCGATCATCCGGACGAGCCGTACGATCCGCGCAGCCGCACCTGGTTCAGCGACGCCCTGCAACAGGCCGGGCAAATCACCACCGAGCCCTATGTATTTTTCTCGACCCACAATGTCGGCACCACGCTGGCACGGCGCAGCGGCGAGAACGCGGTGATCGGCGCCGACCTGACCCTCGCTTCGCTGTCGACCGCCCTGGGCAAGCACCGTGTCACGCCTTCGACAGAGATCGCACTGTACGACACCGATGGCAACGCCGTGGCCTATCACGACAGCCATCGCCTGATCGTCGATGACCGCACTGCGCGTCTGGCCAGAGCGGCCGATCTCAGCCCTGAGCTGAACGCGCTGCTCAGCTCCGACACTATCGGCAAGCGTCTGCAAGTAAACGACCGGCAATGGATCGTCGCGCGCACCAGCATTGAGGAAGGCGGGCCGAAAGGTTTGCAACTGGCGTTGCTGGTGCCGGAAGACGAATTGCTGGTTGATGCGTTCCGGATGCGCTGGCAAGGCGCGCTGATCACCCTGGCCATCCTGTTGCTGTGCCTGCCATTGGGCTGGGTGATTTCGCGGATTCTGGTCAAGCCGCTGCATGCGCTGGTCAAGGAAGCCGACGCGATCCGCAGCTTCGACTTCAGTTCTCCGCTGGCGCGCCGCTCGCCCGTACTGGAAGTCGATCAATTGAGCCTGTCGATGGCGCGGATGAAAGAAACCCTCGGCAGTTTCTTCCGCATCACCGACAGCCTTTGCGCCGAAACCCGTTTTGCCCCGCTACTCGAACGCGTGCTGTTCGAAACCGTGCAGATCGCTCAGGCGCAGGCCGGTCTGATCTACCTGCGCGAGGCCGACGGCGCGCGCATGGAACCTTATGGACTGGTCATCGATGGCGTGCCGCAGAAGCTGGAGGCGTTCGACATTGAGGGACGCGAGCTGCATAAGAACACCGGCCCGGCGTGGTTCGAGCAACTGGCCAGCGCCAACAATACCGTCAGCCATCTGGGCTTCGATCAGGCCGGCGACTTGCAGAAAATCCTCTTGGCCATGGAATCACCGCGCATTCACTTGATCGGTATCCGCCTGCACAACCAGCACGACGAAACCATCGGCCTGCTGATTCTGCTGGTCAATGACAGCGGTGCGCCGGGCGATCTGGAAAAGCTGCGCCCCGATCGTATCGCCTTCTTGCAGGCGGTGTCCGGCGCGGCGGCGGTGAGCATCGAAAGTCAGCGTCTGCAAGCGCGGCAAAAACAACTGCTCGATGCCTTCATCCAACTGCTCGCCAGCGCGATCGATGCCAAGAGCCCCTACACCGGCGGCCATTGCCAGCGGGTGCCGGAATTGACGCTGATGCTCGCCCAGGCTGCTGCGGCAAGCCAGGACCCGGCGTTCAGCGCTTACCAACCGAGCGAGGATGAATGGGAGGCGTTGCACATCGCAGCGTGGCTGCACGATTGCGGCAAGGTCACGACGCCGGAATACGTAGTCGACAAGGCCACCAAACTCGAAACCATCAACGACCGCATCCACGAAATCCGCACCCGCTTCGAGGTGCTCAAGCGTGACGTGTGGATCAACTACTGGCAGACGCTGGCAAGCGGTGCAGACGAAGCGGCGCTGGCCCGCGCCCGTGATAATGAGTTGCTGATGCTCGACGAGGACTTTGCCTTTGTCGCCCGCTGCAATCTCGGTGGCGAGGCCATGGCCGAGGCCGATCTGCTGCGCCTCGAGCAAGTCGCGCAACGCAGATGGCTGCGCACACTGGATGATCGCCTCGGTGTGTCCTGGGAAGAAAACCGCCGCCAGGCAAAAACACCGGCGGCGACGCTGCCCGTCAGTGAAAGACTGCTTGCCGACAAACCCGAGCATCTGATCGAACGCGACAAGAACGAGCTGATCCCCGAGGACAACCCCTGGGGCTTCAAACTCGATGTACCCGCGTACAAGTACAACCGCGGCGAGTTGTACAACCTGAAGATCGCCCGTGGCACGCTGACCCGCGAAGAGCGCTACATCATCAACCATCACATGGTGCAGACGATCATGATGCTCAGCCACCTGCCCTTCCCCGGTCACCTGGACAGCATTGCCGAGATCGCCGGCGGCCATCATGAAAAAATGGACGGCACCGGGTATCCGAAACGGCTGAAGCGCGAGGAGATGAGCCTGCCGGCGAGGATGATGGCGATTGCCGATATTTTCGAAGCGCTGACCGCCGCCGATCGCCCTTACAAGAAAGCCAAGTCGTTGAGCGAGGCGCTGGGGATCATGGCGACCATGTGCCGTGAAGCGCACATCGATGAGCCGCTGTTCGGCCTGTTCATCAATGAGGGTGTGTACATGCAGTACGCGACGCGGTTTCTTGATCCCGCGCAAATCGACAGCGTGGAGACGGCCAGCCTGTTGCACAAGGCTGGCCTCAGCGGTTGATCAGCAGTCGGTCAGGCGCAGGAAAATCGCCGCCAGTTGTTCGATGCCGGTCTGATCTTCGGCGCCGAAACGCGCCAGCTTCGGGCTGTCGAGGTCGAGCACACCGATCAGGCGTCCGTCCTTGACCAAGGGCACTACCAGTTCGCTGTTGGACGCGCTGTCGCAGGCGATGTGGCCCGGGAAGGCATGTACATCCTCGACGCGCTGGGTTTGCAGGCTGGCAGCAGCAGCGCCGCACACACCGCGCCCGAACGGGATGCGCACGCAAGCGATCTGGCCCTGAAACGGGCCGAGCACCAGCTCTTCGTTGCGATTGAGGTAGAAACCGGCCCAGTTCAGATCATCGAGCTGGTTGAACAGGAACGCGGAAAACTGCGCGGCATTGGCGATGAAGTCGCGTTCGTCCGCCAGTAGCGATTCCAGTTGCGCGGCCAACATACCGTAGCCTTCGAGGCCCTGGCCGCTTTGTTGCAAATCAATCATGCCTTGTGCTCCAGCAATTTCAGTCCCACCCAGTAGCGGGCGAATTGATACGCGCAACGTCCGTTGCGATTACCGCGGCCGGTGGCCCAGCGCACGGCGAGGATGTCCAGTGCTTCGTCGCGCTGCCAGCTCAGGTTGGCCTTGGCGGCCAACTGGCCGATCCAGTGCTCGACGACGTTGAGAAAATGTTCCTGGGTAAACGGGTAGAACGACAGCCACAGACCGAAACGATCAGACAGGGCGATCTTGTCTTCCACCGCTTCGCTCGGGTGCAACTCGCCGTCGACGCGCTTCCAGTTTTCGTTGTCGCTTTCCTTTTCCGGCACCAGGTGGCGGCGGTTGGAAGTGGCGTACAGCAAGACGTTGTCGGGTGCCTGCTCGAGCGAACCGTCGAGCACGCTTTTCAGCACGCGGTAGTCGCCTTCGCCGGATTCGAACGACAGGTCATCGCAGAACAGCACGAAACGTTGCGGCAATTTGGCGACTTGCTCGACCACCCGTGGCAGGTCAGCCAAGTGATCGCGTTCGATCTCGATCAGACGCAGGCCGGCAGCGGCGTGCTCAGCCAGCAACGCACGCACCAGCGAAGACTTGCCGGTACCGCGCGAGCCCCAGAGCAAGGCGTGGTTGGCCGGCATGCCATCAAGAAATTGTTGTGTGTTGCGCCCCAACTGCTCCAACTGCCGGTCGACGCCGATCAGGTCGGACAGACGCATGTCGAGGCTGACTTCCAGCGGCAACAGGTAGCCGCTGCGACCGTCACGCTGCCAGCGCGCTGCCAGGCATGTGTTCCAGTCAATAACGGGGCGCGGTGCCGGCAACAGTGGTTCGATTCGCGCCAGAACCGACTCGGCGCGTTCAAGAAAAGCATTCAATCGGGAATCCACGTCTTCTCCTCGGGCACTTTCACAGTGATGATGACGATCCAGCGACGACACA
The DNA here is from genome assembly GCF_004307505.1 of Pseudomonas sp. Sample_11. NCBI lineage: Bacteria > Pseudomonadati > Pseudomonadota > Gammaproteobacteria > Pseudomonadales > Pseudomonadaceae > Pseudomonas > Pseudomonas sp. Sample_11. The sequence continues at coordinate 3,902 of NZ_RCOD01000102.1, read as the reverse complement.
CAGATAAAATCGCCTCAGCAAGCCTTGTTACAAGGCGATTCGGGAACCTCGGTATCCCTGCATGATCGACTATGCTTGAGCAGCGAAGGGAAACGGAAGTGGTTCAACAACCCATGGATATCAAATTCACCCACCGGCTGTCTTACAAGCAAGCCAGGCTTACCGTGCTGGTCGGGTTCATTCTGGGCACCCTGCTCAGTCTGCTGCAGATCGGCATCGATTATGCCAGCGAAGACGCTTCCATCAACCGGGAAATCCTCGCACTGCTGGAAATCAGCCACAATCCGGCCTCGCGCATCGCCTACAACATCGATGCCGAACTGGCGCAGGAGCTCACCCTCGGCCTGCTGCGCTCGCCGGCGATCATCGCCGCGCAACTGATCGACAACAACGAGACCGTCCTGGCCAACGTCAAACGCCCGGAACTGCAGAGCAGCTATCGGCTGATCAGCGACTTCCTGTTCGGCGCCAAGCGTCATTTCGAAGATCGCCTGTACCTCGACCATTTGCCCAACGAATCCCTCGGCGTCCTCAAACTGGAAGTCGACACCTACGCCTTTGGCAGCCGCTTCTTGCGCCGCGCGGAAGTCACCCTGCTCAACGGTTTCGCCCGCAGTCTGCTGCTGACCGGGATCCTCCTGGCGCTGTTCTACGTGATGCTGACCAAACCACTGGTGCGGGTCATCCGTGAGCTCAGCGGCCGCGACCCGCGCAGCGCCGAGCCGACCACGCTCGAGTGCCCGGCCGGCCACGGCAACGATGAGATCGGCGTGCTGGTCAAAGTCGCCAATCAGCAGTTCGAGAACATCGCCACCGAAATCCAGCAACGGCGCACCGCAGAAAACCGCCTGACCGAATACCTCGCGCAACTGGAAGACATCGTCTCGGCGCGCACCGCCGAACTCAAGGCAATCAACGCCCGCCTCAGTCAATCCAACGAAGAACTTGAAGCGGCACGCCGCACCGCGCTGGACATGGCCGAAGCGCGTTCGGCGTTTCTGGCCAACATGAGCCATGAAATCCGCACGCCACTCAATGGCTTGCTGGGGATGATCGCACTGTCGCTGGATGGCCCGCTCAACGCCGAGCAGCAGCAACAACTGTCGATCGCCCACGACTCGGGCAAGGTGCTGGTGGAACTGCTCAACGATATTCTCGACCTGTCGAAATTCGACGCCGGGCAACTGGAGCTGGAAAACATCCCGTTCGACCTCGGCTCGCTGATCGAGGACACCGCCAACCTGCTCTCGCAGAACGCCGCGCCGAGCGTCGAGCTGACCTGTCTGATCGAACCGCACTTCCCGGCGCTGGTGCTGGGCGACCCGACCCGGGTGCGGCAGATCGTCAGCAACCTGCTGTCCAACGCGCTGAAATTCACCCGCTTCGGTCGGGTCGATGTGCGCCTGTCGGCACACAAGGGCGGCGTGCGTATCGAAGTCTGCGACACCGGCATCGGCATCGCCCAGGAAGCGCAGGTGAAAATCTTCCAGCCTTTCACCCAGGCCGGCGCTGGTATCACCCGTCAGTACGGCGGCACCGGGCTGGGGCTCGCGCTGACTTACAACCTGTGCGAGGCGATGCAGGGTCGGCTGACCATCAGTTCCGAAAGCGGCTTCGGCAGCCAGTTCTGCGCCGAACTGCCACTGCCCTCTCACACCCGCGCGCTGCCGCCGATACCGTTACGCGGCAAGGTTCTCGCCATCACCGCTGCCAGCAGTGGTCTGGCGGAATTGCTGAAAAGCTTGTTGCCGGTGTGGGGCCTGGAATACACACAGCGCACCATCGATGATTCGCTGCTGGGCCTGAATCCGGATGTGCTGATCACCGATTGTCCGGAATGCCTGTTCGGTCTGCGCCCGAGCATCACCGCGCCGATTCTGCTGGTGACTGCTTACGGCAGTTTTCTGCCCAGCGAAGAAGCCGCCGCCCTCGCCCCCTTGCAGCAGCAAGCCCGGCCGCTGGCGCGCAACGCGCTGTACCAGCATCTGCGACGGATTCTGCAACCGGAGGTCGCCGCCCTCACCGAAGCGCAAGCGGACGCCTCGCCGTCCGCGCGCCGGGGCAAGGTGCTGCTGGTCGAGGACAACCCGGTCAATCAACTGGTGGCAAAAGGCATGCTCGGCAAGCTTGGCTGCGATGTGGTGGTGGCGGGGCATGGCGCCGAGGCGCTGGATCAGCTGGAGTTTGCCGACTTCGATCTGGTGCTGATGGATTGCAATATGCCGGTGATGGATGGCTATGAAGCCAGTCGGCAGATTCGCCAGAGCGGGCGCTGGCCGAATCTGCCGATTGTCGCGCTGACCGCCAATGCCATGTCCGAGGAACGCGAACGCTGCCGCGCAGCGGGCATGAGCGACTATCTGGCCAAACCGTTTCGCCGCGAAGAACTCGCCGCGCTGCTCGATCAATGGATGCCGACTACGCCAGCGCTTTGATTTGCCCGAGCAAGTGATCGAGGCCGGCGCGCAAATCATTGAGCCGGTCCAGATCAACGCCACTGTCGCAGAGCAGGCGCGCTTTCAGCGGACCGACCCGCTCGCGCAATGCGGCTCCGGCAGGCGTCAGGCTCAGATGCATCTCACGTTCGTCGCGCGCCGAGCGCCTGCGCTGGACCAGATCGATCTGCTCCAGACGCTTGAGCAATGGCGTCAATGTCCCCGAGTCCAGCGCCAGACGCTCGCCCAAGGCCTTGACCGTCGGTTGCTCCGGCGCAGCATCCTGCCATTCCCACAGCACCAGCATCGCCAGGTACTGCGGATACGTCAGGCCCAACTGATCGAGCATCGGCTTGTAGGCACGAATCACCGCCCGCGAGGCCGCGTACAGCTTGAAGCACAACTGGCTGTCGAGCTTCAGCGAGTCACCCGGCTGGCTCATTTCAGCAAAGCTTCGATCTCGCCGCTCAGGTCCTGCGGCTTGGTCGTCGGGGCGAAACGCTTGACCAACTGGCCATCCTTGCCGATCAGGAACTTGGTGAAGTTCCACTTGATGCCCTGCGAGCCGAGCAGGCCCGGGGCGCGCTTCTTCAACTGCACGAACAGCGGGTGAGCATCGGCGCCGTTGACGTCGATCTTCTTGAACAGCGGGAAGCTGACGCCGAAATTCAGTTCGCAGAATTCGCTGATGGCGCCCTCATTGCCCGGCTCCTGTTTGCCGAACTGGTTGCACGGGAAACCCAATACCACCAGCCCCTGGTCCTTGTAGGTCTGCCAGAGTTCTTCGAGGCCCTTGTATTGCGGAGTGAAGCCACACTTGCTCGCGGTATTGACCACCAGCACCGCTTTACCGGCGAAATCGGCCAAGGTCTTTTGCTCACCCTTGATGGTGGTGCACGGAATATTCAGCAGGTTGTCGCTCATGGGTCGGCTCCGCAATGGTCAGGAAGGCGCAAACATAACGAGCAATTGAATTGTGTGCAATCTAATTGCTTGATAAAAAGGCGACGCAATGTCGCCTGTTTTGGTTATTCGCGCGGCTCGAGATTCAGGCACACCGAGTTGATGCAATAACGCAGGCCGGTGGGTGGCGGACCATCCGGGAACACGTGGCCCAAGTGCGCATCACAGCGCGCGCATTTCACTTCGGTGCGGATCATGCCGTGGCTAGTGTCGCGGATTTCGGTCATCGCGCTATCGCCGATCGGCGCGTAAAAGCTCGGCCAGCCGCAGCCGGAGTCGAATTTGGTCTTCGAATCGAACAAAGGCTCGTTGCAGCAGACACAGTGGTAGACACCGTCGGTTTTGGTGTCGTTGTATTTGCCCGAGAACGGGCGCTCGGTGGCACTCAGACGGCAGACGTTGTACTGCTCGGGGTCGAGCATGGCACGCCATTCTTCCAAGGTTTTCTGCAACTTTTCCATCATCACACCTCAGCGGCTGAAAAAGCCCGATCTGTACCTTTTC
>NZ_RCOD01000021.1:0-94147 GCF_004307505.1 Pseudomonas sp. Sample_11 | reverse complement strand
GATGAATCCCCTCACCACAGTCATATTCCAGGCGACTATTGGATCAGCCGCGCCAAGCCATCCAGCAAGCGCTGCAATGCGCCCTGATTGCGCCGCATCACCGCCAGCCCGGCCTCGGCCATGCGCTGCGCATCACGTGGCAGTTCGAACAAGCGCTGCACCTCGACTGCGAGGCCTTCGGCATCATCCACTTCGGCCAACGCCCCGGCTTCGCGCAGTTGCGCGGCGATGTCGAGGAAGTTGAACAGGTGTGGGCCGCTGAGTACCGGTTTCGCCAGCGCGGCGGGTTCGAGCAGGTTGTGCCCGCCATTCGGCACCAGACTGCCGCCGACAAATGCGCTGTCGGCCAGGGCATAGAGAAACAGCAACTCGCCCATGGTGTCGCCAAGCAGCACGCTCGTCTGCGCATCGACATTGGCCCCGGTCGAGCGACGTACCGTGGCGAAACCTTCGCGCTGGCAAAGGTCGAACACCGAATTGAAGCGCTCCGGATGACGCGGCACCAGAATCAATAATGCATCCGGATGATTGGCCAACAGGCGACGATGGGCGTCGAGCACCACTTCGTCTTCGCCTTCGTGAGTGCTCGCGGCGATCCACACGGGACGATCCTGCGCCTGCCATTGGCTACGCAATTCGGTAGCACGCTGCAGCAATTGCGGATCGATGGTCAGGTCGAACTTGATCGACCCGGTGACCTCGACAGATTCAGGCCGCGCGCCGAGATCGCGGAAGCGCTGGGCCTCGGCTTCGGTCTGCACCGCCAACAGGCTCATCTCGGCAAGCATAGGCGCGGTGAGTTTGCTGAAGCGGCCATAGCCTTTGGCGGAGCGCTGCGACAACCGCCCATTGGCCAACGCCACCGGAATCCCGCGCTTGGCACACTGATGAATATGGTTGGGCCACAGCTCGGTTTCCATGATCACCGCCAGTTTCGGCTGCACGCGATCAAGAAAACGTGCCGCCGCACAAGGCAAGTCATACGGCAGATAGCAGTGTTGAATGCGCGCCTCGTTGGCGAACAGTGCCTGAATCCGCTCCGAACCGGTCGGGGTCATGCAGGTCACGGTGATCGGCAGCGCCGGATAGCGTTCCAGCAGCGCGCGGATCATCGGCGCGGCGGCAATGCTTTCGCCCACCGACACCGCGTGCACCCAGATGCCACCGGGCTGCAAGGTCGGCATGCCACAAGTAAAGCGCTCGCCAATGCGTTTGGCATACGCCGGCGCCTTGCGCGCGCGCAGCCACAGCCGAATCGCCACCAATGGCAGCCCCAGGTAAAACAGCGCGGTGTAGAGAGTTCTATTCATGGCGGCGGAGTTTATCGGCTTTTGTCGCCGATCGCCCGCAAGTGCACGGCAAAACGTTCCGCCAGCCAGCGCGCGGCGGGGCCGAGCGGTTCGTCGCGGCGCCAGACCAGTTCCACCACCAGCGCCGGCGGCGTCCATTCACTGTCGAGCTCAATCATTTGGCCCTGATACGCCGAGTACTGCACAACGTGGCGCGGCAACCACGCCCAGCCGAGATCGCGCACCAGCCATTCGGACATCACGTAAAAGCTGTCGGCGCGCCACACCTGCGGGCTGGCCGGCTCATTGCCGGGATAGACGCTGGTCTGCGTCGACATCAGCAATTGCCGGTGCTGCGCCAGTTGCTGACAGGTCACGTAGGCCTGCTGCGCCAGCGGATGATTGACACCGCAGACCGTGACCATTTCCACTCGACCCAGTACGCGGCGCTCAAGGGCTTCGGGGATTTCATCGTGATAGAACAGCAGGCCGAGGTCGGCGCGACGTTCGACCAGTTTGCGCGCAACTTCACCCTGGGCGGCGCTGGTCAGTTGCACTTCCAGGCTGGGAAACTGCTCGGCCAGTTCACCGAAACTTTCCACCAGCGCCTGATACGGCATCGCCTCGTCCTGAGCCACTCGCAACTGCGCCTCCTGACCGCGCAGCATCGCCATGGCCCTGCCGTTGAGGCGCTCGCACTGGCGCAACACTTCCCGTGCCTCTTCCAGCAATGCCGCGCCCGCCTCGGTGAGCATCGGCTGCCGACCGCTGCTGCGTTCGAACAGGCTCACGCCCAAATCCTCTTCGAGCATCGCAACGGCGCTGCTGATCGCCGACTGCGCCTTGCGTTGTCGGCGTGCCACGGCGGAAAACGAACGCTGCTCGGCGACGTCGACAAATATGCGTAGCTGCTCAAGATTCCATTGCATGCGCGCTCTCAACCTATCTCCAGAACAGATAGGTAATGACTTTACCCCATCTGAGCAATCCCTAGAATATCGCCTCAGCAAGCAACGTTTTATTTGAGGATCACAACCATGAACGCTTACGTCTATCTGGCCATCGCCATCTGCGCCGAAGTGATCGCCACCGTTTCGATGAAAGCGGTCAAGGGCTTCAGCACGCCGCTGCCGCTGATTCTGGTGATTGTCGGCTACGGAATCGCATTCTGGATGCTGACGCTGGTGGTGCGCACCGTACCGGTGGGCGTTGCCTACGCGGTCTGGGCGGGGATGGGTATTGTCATGGTCAGCGTCGCGGCGCTGTTCATCTACGGGCAGAAACTCGACGTACCGGCGATGCTGGGGATGGCGTTGATCGTGCTGGGGGTCGTGGTGATTCAGCTGTTTTCGAAAACTGCGGGGCATTAAAAAGCAGCAGCAAGCTTCAAGCGGCAAGCCGCAAGCATTGCTGATTTGCTGGTCCGGGTTGCAGCTTGCAGCTTGAAGCTTGAAACTTGCGGCTTCTTCAAGCTCCGAGGTCGCTGCATGCCATCCGTTATTTCCACCGACGTTCTGATTGTCGGCGCTGGTGTCGCCGGCCTCTGGCTGAATGCGCGCCTGCGCGGTCAGGGTTTTTCGACCGTGCTGGTGGAAAGCGCCAGCCTCGGTGGCGGGCAGAGTGTGAAGTCCCAAGGCATCATCCATGGCGGCGCCAAGTACGCGCTGCACGGTGCGCTGACGGGCGCCTCGGAAGCCATCGCCGATATGCCGCGCCGCTGGCGCGAGGCGCTGGCCGGTAATGGTGAGCTGGATCTGTCCGGCGTGCGCCTGCTGTCCGAAGCGCATTACCTGTGGTCGCCGGGCACGCTGGCCGGCAACCTGACCAGTTTCTTCGCCAGTAAAGCCGTGCGTGGCCGGGTCGATCAGGTCAAGGGCGATGAACTGCCGCCGGCCCTGCAAGACAAGCGTTTCAAGGGCAAGGTCTATCGCCTCGCTGAACTGGTGGTGGATGTCCCGAGCCTGATCCAGCGTCTGGCCGAGCTGGCCGGCGACGGTCTGCTCGCCGGTAAGGTGATCGAGCCGCTGCTGGAAGCCGGTGTGCTGGTCGGCCTGAAAGTCGATGGGCGTGAGATCCGCGCCCAGCGCATCGTCCTCAGTGCTGGCGCCGGCACGGCCGAACTGCTCGAAGCGTTGGGCCTCAGTCGTCCGGCCATGCAGCGCCGACCACTGCACATGATCCTCGCCAAAGGCCCCGGTTTGAAACCGTTGTACGCGCACTGCCTGGGCGGCGGCACCAAGCCGCGCATCACCGTGACCACGCATCCGGCGGCTGATGGCCAGTGGGTCTGGTACATGGGCGGCGACATTGCCGAAAGCGAAGGCGTGGCCCGCGAGCCGGCCGAACAGATCGCCACCGCGCAAAAGGAAATCGCTCAACTGCTGCCGTGGATCGACCTCAGCACCACGCAATGGGCAACCCTGCGCGTCGATCGCGCCGAGCCGCTGCAAACCGGCCTGACCCGCCCGGACAACGCGTTCCTCGCCGAGGAAGGTCGCTTGCTCGTCGGCTGGCCGACCAAACTGGCACTGGCGCCAGACTTCTCCGACCGCGTTATCGCCTCGCTGCAACGCGACGGTATCCAGCCGCAGGCGACTGAACCGCTGCCGCCGCTGCCGAAACCGCCGCTCGGTGTACCCGCGTGGGAGCAACTGCTGCCATGAGCATCGCCACTCTGCACGAACTGCATCGCCCGCTGGGCAGCACCGGCCTGTCGGTGTCGCCGCTGGGTCTGGGCACGGTCAAACTCGGCCGCGATCAAGGGGTGAAATACCCCAACGGCTTTCAGATTCCCGACGATGACGAGGCGCGCATGCTGCTGCGCCAGGCGCGGGATCTGGGCATCAACCTGATCGACACCGCGCCGGCCTATGGTCGCAGCGAAGAACGCCTCGGCCCGCTGCTGCGCGGTCAGCGACAGGATTGGGTGATTGTCAGCAAGGTCGGCGAAGAGTTTGCCGATGGCGTGTCGCGCCACGACTTCAGCGCTGCGCACACGCGAATGTCGGTCGAGCGCAGCCTGCAACGTCTGGAAACGGATTTCATCGATCTGGTCCTCGTGCACTCGGACGGCAACGACATGGCCATCCTTGAGCACGAAGAGGTCTACGCCACCCTCGCGGCGCTGAAGACCGAGGGCAAGATTCGCGGCTTCGGTTTTTCCGGGAAAACCGTCGAAGGTGGGCTGAAAGCGCTGGAGCAAGGCGACTGTGCGATGGTCACCTACAATCTGAACGAACAAAACGAAAAGGCAGTCATTGACTATGCTGCTGCCCACGGCAAAGCCATTCTGGTGAAAAAAGCCTTGGCCAGTGGTCATGTCTGTCTGAGTCCGGGAGTCGATCCGGTGCGCGCCAGCTTCGAGTTGCTGTTCACTCAGCCCGGCGTTGCCAGTGCTATTGTCGGCACGATCAATCCGCTGCACCTCGCCCATAACGTAGCGACCGTTGCCCAAGTCCTGCGTAGTCACTGACGCCGCCCCGCGGCCTTAAGCCAGGAGCCGATATGCCGCGCACGCTCATCCGCAAGAACCCGAGCAACTTCAAGACGCTGCCGCTGTTCGTCGAAGCCACGCCCGAAGGCCTGAGCTATCAAAGCGTCGGCATGCCGCTGAACTTCGCCCAGACCCTGCAACGGCGTAAACCGGTCAGCGTCGCCGACAGCGAGCGCTTCGCCCTGGAACTGGCCAACCTCGGCGTGTCCGTGCGCCTGACCCTGCATTGGCAGAATCGCGATTACTGGGTGCTGGTGCGCCAGCGTCGGCAGGATCGCGGCGACGTGGTACTGAAGCTGATTTCCGGCTACGTGCCGGCCCATGAGCTGAACATTCCGCTGCACACGGCGATTCAGGAAATTGCCGAAGAGTGCCTGCTGGAAACCCCGGAAGGCTGGCTCGGCGGGCGTTTCAATGACACCTGGCTGCCCGCGCCCTACTCCGCCGCGCTGCATTACCGCGAAGCGCTGCCGTTTCGCCTGACACCGCTGTCCGGTTCAGCACGGCCGGTGCGCTGCGCCAACCTGCAATTGCTGGAGCGGCCACGGGCGTACGTTCATCTACCGACCGCGTCGCTGCAATTGATTTATGACCTGCGCCTGGAAGTGCCCAAGGAAGCCAAATCCCTGAGCCTGTTCCATGTCGATGAACGCTTGGAGGGTGATCAATTGGTGGCGCGGCTGGACCGAAAACGTCCTGATTTGTATCTCATGCCGCTCAAGGATGGCGCGCCAACTGCCGAGCTGTTTACCCTCAAACGCGACAAGCTGATACCGGCCAGCACCCGCGGTATTCACTTGGCGGAAAGCTTTGCAACGCAGCAGGGTTGGGTGGTGCACGACGAACGCATTCGCTGGAAGGACTGGCTGGTGCAACAGGGTCTGACACCGGCGAAAGCGCCACGCACCGGCCTCAAGCAGTTGAGCATCAAGGCACTGCGCCTGGTCGGGCTGGGCAGGAAACGCGCGAGCCGCTAGCGCCGGCGATCCCACCAGGTGCGCAATGTCGCGAAGAAGTGGAAGTAGCGGTTTTCGCGCTTGCCCATGCCACGCTTGGGGGAGAACGACTCTTCGGCAAATGCACCGGTGATTCGCACGCGGGAGGCCTGGGTTGGCAAAGTGCAGACCTTGGCGCCTGCCTCGAGCAAGGCGTACTTGAGCAAGCGCTCGGAGTGCAGCTTGCGGCCGGTCGCCTTGCAGAAATCGAAGATGCGTTCGATGCGTTTGCCGTAGGCGACATAGGTATTGCGCCCGCACACGGCGAAACGGTCATTCAGACCGCCCCACCACTGCCAGTCAGGAATATAGACGTTGTGTCGCCGCGCCTCGGCGTGGTTGAACACATAGCCTGGCAGCGCCGTGTGGAAGAAATTGTCCGGCCGCACGAAAACGACGAAGTCGGGATCGAACGACTCGATCTCGCCGGTGACCGTATGCAAGGAGTTCAACTGATAGATAAGGTTGCGCAGCGATGCATAGTCATCGGCCCAGGTATCGCCCAGCGCTTTGACTCGCTCGAAATCCCAGCGCTCCAGCACGCCTTCGGTCGAGGTCAGCGAGCCGCTCATGGATTCGAAGGGCTGATAGTTGTCAGCCGCCAGCTCGCCTTTCTCGCCGGAACGCGAATTCTGCACTTCACCGACTTTATACAGATGATAAAAGCACTTCACCTCGCTGCCGCCAGGCAACTGCGCCAGTACGTTCTGTTCGATTGAAGGGAAGCAGATCGGCGAATTTCTCGGAATCCCGAAAAACGCCACGGCAATTTTCAACACTCGATTGCACCTATGAAGAAATGATTCGGCCCGGCAGGCACCTGACTGCGGCGTGGCTTATTTGCGCTTGAACAGTTTCTGCCACCAGCGTCGGGGTTGCAGCGGCACGACAATAACATTGGACCTTTGCAACCAGTCCCGCTCGTAATCCCAGGCATGACCGCTCCAGAGCTTGCCCGCCTCGTTGGAGAAACCCAGGGTCATCAACTGATAGGTATAACCGACATGCCCACGCAACCAATCGAATAGCACCAACGTATTGAAGCCGGTGGAGGGGCCGACGTAGCGCTTGCCGCCCGGGCGGTCGACCGGGTAGTTCCACAGCGGCGGCAACGGAATTCGATCCCAGTACATCGCAACGCGCGGCAACGGGCACATCGGTGCTGCGCAACCCACCAGCATGGTAAAGCAGCGCTCGCCCGCGCGGTCGACCAGTCGCTGTACGTCCGCATTGCCGGGCAGACCGAAGAAATAGGCGTCCGGCGCGTTATAGCCGTGCACGAAGACATTCACGCTTTGCTCGTTGAGCAGCGTCGCCTTGATGCAATGATTGAAACTGACGACGATGTCATCAGCGCCGATATTCAGCGCTGCGAAATCAGCTGCGGTAATCGCGGGATTATTAGCGATCAATATCACCCGCGCCGCACGGCTGAGACATTCGCGCAGGGCTTCAGGCAAGGCTTGCAAAACCGACTGGTCGCCACCGGGCAGCGCATCCAGCGCCATGTATTCGTCCCCCATTCAGGCGGGCACCTTCATGCCATAACGCAATTTGACCCAGAACCGGGTGAAAGCCGACGGCGGCTGCCATGGGCGCATCTCGCGTTGTATGGCTTCGGCGAGCGCCTGGCCGACCCGCGCAAACGAGTAACGGCTTTCAGCAAACGCCTGGCCGTTGCCGGCAATTCGCTGCGCCAGTTCCGGGTCGTCCTGCAGCAGCTTGATCTTCGCCACCGCCTCGTCTTCGCTGCGGTAGAACACGGTGTTGTGCATGTCTTCGAAACCGAGCAACCGGTCTTCTTCGCCTTGGCTCCAGGCCAGCAGCACACAGCCGCAAGCCATGGCTTCGAAGTTCTTGATCATGAACTCGTTCATGCCGATGTCGGCGCTGACGAAGATTTTGATGCGATTGAGAGTTTCCAGATATTCCGCACCCGATTTGGTACGGGTCACGAGCATCCCGGTGCGCTGTGAAAGGGCTTCAAGCATGGCCTTGCGCTCGGCGTACTCGTTACTCTTCAAGCTACCGAGGAAGCCGATCGGGATATCGCGATCGACGCCGGTGTTGTGCAGCATTTGCTCGTCATAGCCTTTGGAGACGAACACGGTATCGATGCCTTCGGCGAGCATCTTGCGCGCGACCACTGCGCCGGAAACCAGCGCCCGGCAGCTCGGCAATCGGCTGTACAAGCGCGAATAAACACCACGGTACTTACTGGCCGGCATGTAGTTCTGATAGGCGTCGTGCTCGAGAAACACCAGCCCTGGAATGCACTTGAGCACCCGCAGTTGCGGCGCCAGACGTTTGACCCGGGAGAAGATCACCACGCGATCAAAGGTCTGGTATTCGACCGACGCCAGAAAGGCTCCGAGGTTCATCTGCTGCTGTTTGCTCAGACGATAGATGAAACACTCATCGCAGTTCTGCTGAACGATGTCATAGAGCCGGTCGAGAATGACCCGCTGCTCGTCCATCACCAGAAGCATGACTTTCATAAATTAAATGACCACGTAACGTAGGCAGGCAAGCGCAGCGGATTCAAGCCTGCCAACATCGACGGAAACGGTGAAATCCCCAAGGCAAAATCCGTTCACACGCGGTACACAACGGTAAAGATTCATCTGATCAGCGACTGCGGATTTTTTCGACAATTGCGGTCGTCGAGCTGTTTTCCACCAGTCCTAGTACTTTCACGGTACCGCCATAAGCGGTGACGATATCTGCACCGACAACCTGATCGATGCCGTAATCGCCACCCTTGACCAGCACATCCGGCTTGACCTCGCGCAGCAGATTCTCTGGCGTGCCTTCCGGGAAGCTGATGACCCAGTCCACGGCACCGAGGCCCGCCAGAACCGCCATGCGCCGGTCGACACTATTGATCGGGCGACCGGGGCCTTTCAGGCGACTGACCGAAGCATCGTCGTTGACTGCGACAATCAGTCGATCGCCTTGGGCTCGTGCCTGCTCAAGATAAGTCACATGGCCGGCGTGCAGGATGTCGAAGCAGCCATTGGTGAAGACGATTCGTTCGTTATGCGCACGGGCATCGGCAACGGCCAGCACCAGTTGCTCAAGCCCCAGCACGCCGCGCTCGGAGCCTTCCTCGCGCTGAATCGCGCGGCGCAGTTCCGGGGCACTGATGGCCGCGGTACCAAGCTTGCCGACCACAATACCCGCCGCCAGGTTGGCCAGGGCCACGGCGTGTGGCAGATCCTCACCGGCAGCAATCGCAGCGGCCAGCGTCGAGATTACGGTGTCGCCGGCGCCGGTCACATCGAACACTTCCCGGGCACGCGCTGGCAAATGCAACGCCGGTTGATCCGGGCGCAGCAGGGTCATGCCGTGTTCGCCACGGGTGACCAGCAGTGCTCCCAGCTCCAGATCGTGCATTAACGTTGCGCCCTTGCTGACGAGTTCGTGTTCGTCAACGCAACCGCCGACGATGGCTTCGAATTCGCTCAGGTTCGGGGTGATCAGGCTGGCGCCACGGTAGATCGAGAAATCCTTGCCCTTCGGGTCGGCCAGTACCGGGATGTTTTTCGCCCGTGCCGCCTGGATCAGCGCCTGATGATTTTTCAGCGCGCCTTTGCCGTAGTCGGAAAGCACCAGCACCTTGATGCCTTCGAGCAGGTCATCGACCTGCGAGCCAAGCGCCAGCGCGTCGGTGGCGAACGGTTCTTCGAAGTCGATACGCAGCAATTGCTGGTGCCGGCTCATGACCCGCAGCTTGACGATGGTGGGCTGGTGCGCAATGCGCTGGAACAGGGCACGTACGCCGGCGCCCTTGAGACTGTTGCTCAGACTGTCGGCGGCTTCGTCATCACCGGTCACACCGACCAGCGACGCCGGCGCACCCAGTGCGGCAATGTTCAGGGCAACGTTCGCGGCACCGCCCGGACGGTCTTCGATTTGCTCGACCTTGACCACCGGCACCGGCGCCTCAGGGGAAATCCGTGAGGTTCCGCCATGCCAGTAACGGTCGAGCATGACATCGCCGACTACCAAGACAGGGGCTTGATCGAAACGCGGCATGGACAACTTCATGGAGCAACCCACATACAAAATGAACAGGGGCGCGATATTACCACAGGGTAAAGCGCCGTCCGCCTCAATCTGAAAGGTCGCGGACCCAGAACAGTTCGTGGCGGCGAACAGCCTTGCGGAAAAACTCGTTACTGCCTGTGACAGGCCAGCGACGTCCGGCCAGCACTTGCTGGATCACCCGGCGCGACTGCCGCTTGAATCCGAGCGGACCCTGCAGGTCATGCTCCATGGCCAGCGCCATCGCCTTGTCCAACTGCACATCCGCTGACAGCAATGGACTCCACAGACGATCGGACGGCAACGGCTCGACTGCCGGCGGCAGCGCGATACCGCCACCGGCCGGGCCCATGGGCCAGCGGTCATTGTCATGCAGATGATTGGCGTACATCAGCAACGTCGACGGTTTCCACGTACTGGCGGCGATGGCTTCCAGCAGAGCACGGGTAGTAGCGACGTGATCGCTGTGCGGATCCAGTTCGGGATGCGGAGTGACAACGACTTCGGGCCGAAAGTGCTCGAGCAATTGCCGTATATCACCGACGAGATTGATCCAGGTCGGCGCACCATCGACATCGCCGGGGAGTTCGATCGGATTGTGCTGCCGAACACTGCGCACATCGTTTTCGCCGGATTCCCGCGAGCCGAATGGTTTGCCCGGCTCCTCGGCCATCGCCGGCAATTGCAGGCAGTAGTAGCCCAGCTGTACACAATGACTGGCCGGCACCCCGCCCCACAATGGAATGCTCTGGCTGTCCCAACTGCGCAGTCTGCCCTTCAAGCGTGCAGCCTGAGCCTTGTCCAGCCCGAGGCGCTGGAAGTCTTCGGCCTCGATTTCGCCCTGGGTCAGGGTGACGATGCTCGCTTCTTTGCAGCGACTGTAAAGCCCGAAAGCCGCCAGCTCGGCATCATCGGCGTGGGGCGCGATGACCATGACCCGTTGCTGCGCGTAATCGGGATTGCGCATGATCCACAGTGTGCCGCTGGAACTCAGCGTGCAATGCCGACCACGCACTGTCAGGGTATTGTCGCCAAGCGCCGCCTGCCCGGACAGATTGAGAAAGCGCCGCCCGCCGACGCCACGCTCAAAATCCTGGCGATCGCCACCCAGTTCGACATAAGGATCCCGCCAGCGGCCCAGCCACTTGGCCGTTATCTTGAGCTCCAGCAGCAGCGTTTCACCCGGCGCCAGCGGCTCGCTCAGACGCACGATTCCAGCATCCAGCTCCACGGATTGACGCGGCGTACCGCTGGGAAAGTTGTACTGATAGTCGTCGCTTGCGCGATAGAACAGGTGGTCGGCAAACCACGCCTCATGCGCCACCCACGCCAAGACCAGCAGCACCGGCACCAGCCACCAGCCCAGCAAGAAGCCGGCCGCCAACAGCACGATCAAGAACGCAATCAGGAACAAGCGCTTGCTGCGTCGATGGGCTTTCAGGAGCTGTTGCTTGCGAGCAGTCATGGTTTCAGACCTTGTAGACGGGCACCGTGTGGCACCAGCGATCCTTGTATTCGCGGTCGGCACGACCGAACGAATAGCGCAGTGTCTTGCCCAGTGCCTGAGCATCCGCCCAGGCCTGCTGGGTGTTGACGAAACTCAACACGCTGCCGGGACTGAACTCGCGGCTTTGCGGGTCGACACCACCGTTGACGTACTCCAGCGATACCCATTGTGGCGCTTCGACACGGTAGAGAATCTGGATCGCCACTGGCGCCGATTCAAGCATCACCACCGAGCCGGTCATGAACTCGCGCAAGAGAGTGAAGACTTCGATCAGCCCGGCCTTCCCAGGCACCTCGAAACCCCAGCGGCGCTGGAACAGATCACCATAAGCGGCGGCCTGCTCTTGCGGCGTCAAGTCGGACATCGGAATCAGCGCACCACCCGCCTCTTCCAGCAGGCGTTGTTCGCGACGCTGGTTGTAGCGAAATTTCTTCGAATAATCCTCAGGCAGCCGCGCCAGTGCCAGCCCTTCGGGCTGAGCGCGCAGAGTGCTGATCTGCTCGGCGTTGAGCTGCGAGACATAGGCCATGCGCTGACGCACCGGAACCACGACATCCGGGGCAATCGGCAGAATCAGTTCAGCGTTGCCCATGTCCAGCAGCCCACGCTTGCCTTCGCGTTTGAGCACTTCCTTGGACAGCGCGGCGTGCCTGCCCCAGCAAGCAACAGCCGCGACGACTTCGCCATCGACGACCCAGCCCAGGTAGTGCAGCTTGATGCCGACAAACGCCGACAGCCGCTCCACCACTTCAGGATGAGTTGCAAAACTGCCACCGAAGCGCTGCCATGCCTGTGCGTAGGCTGCCTGATCAATCTCGCTCCAGCCGCGCTCCCGCCAAACGCGAAACGCCGTCAGCATAGGTCGGTCACATGGGTCGGTTGCGGCTCGTCGCCTTCTTCGAACTCTTTGGCGTGCAAGCGTGCGTAATAGCCATTCTGCGCCAGGAGTTGGGTATGGGTGCCGCGCTCGACGATCTTGCCTTCGTCCATGACCAGAATGAGGTCGGCCTTTTCGATGGTGCTCAAACGGTGAGCGATGACCAGCGTCGTGCGGTTCTGCACCACATGATCGAGAGCCGCCTGGATATGCCGTTCCGATTCGGTATCGAGGGCCGACGTGGCCTCATCGAGAATCAGCAGCGGCGCATCCTTGAGCAATGCACGTGCGATGGCGATGCGCTGACGCTGACCACCGGACAGCAACACACCATTTTCGCCGACCAGGGTTTCATAGCCCTGCGGCATCTTGACGATGAACTCATCGGCGTAGGCTTCGGTGGCCGCGCGTTTGACTTCTTCGAACGGCGCCCCGGCCAGGTCGCCGTAAGCGATGTTGTTGGTCACCGTGTCGTTGAACAGGGTGACCTGCTGGGTCACCAGAGCGATCTGCCGACGCAGGCTGCGCAGAGTGAGGTCTTGCACCTGCACATCATCGAGCAGAATCTGCCCGTGTTCCTGCTCGTGCTGGTAGAAGCGTGGAATCAGACCGGCCAAGGTGGACTTGCCACTTCCGGAACGACCGACCAGCGCGACCATTTGTCCCGGTTCGACGACGAAACTGATGTCATCAAGGACCTTCTTGTCACTGTCGGGATAACTGAAGCTGAGGTTGCGCACTTCGAGGCGACCTTGCAGGCGGTCGCGCTCGACCGTGCCGTTATCGACTTCTGCCGGCTCGTCCAGTTGCTCGAAAATGCTCTCTGCGCCTGCCACGCCCTTCTGGATCGTAGAACTGACTTCCGAGAGCTGGCGAATCGGTTTTGGCAGCAGGCCGGCCATGGTGATGTAGGCCACCAGATCACCAGGCGATGCATCACCACGAAGGTACAGGACCAGAAACATCACCACCGCCATGGCGCTATATGTCACCAATTGCAGCATCGGCGTATATACCGCACCGGTCTTGGTCATGGTCAGCTGTTTGTCGGTATTGCTCTGGCTGGCGTCGTGGAAGCGCACCTTTTCATAGGTTTCACCACCAAAGCTGCGAACCACGCGGTAGCCGTGAATCGTCTCGGAGGCAACGTGCGTGACGTTACCCATCGAGACCTGAATCTTTTTGCTCTGCTTGCGAAATTTCTTGCTGGTGCTGTTCACCATCAGGCCGATGACCGGCAGGATGGCGACCATCACCAACGTCAGCTTCCAGTTCATCCACAACAGGGTGCAGAACAGGAAAATCACCGTCATGCCCTCACGGATCACCACTTTGATCGCGTCGGTGGCCGCTCCGGTGACCATGGTCACGTTGAAGGTGATGCGGGAAATCAGGTGGCCGGAGTTGTTCTTGTCGAAATAGCTGTTGGGCAGATCCAGCAGCTTGTTGAACAGAACCACACGCAGGTCATGCACCAGGCCGAGAGAGACCCGCGCCAGAAAGTAGTTGCCCAGATACGAACCGACGCCTTGCCACACGGCAATCAGCACGATCAGCAACGGCACGCTTTCGAGCAACTGCAACTTGCCCAGATAAGGATTGCCGGGAAACAGGCTGGCCTCCGGATTAGCCAGGCCGTCGACGAAATATTTGAGGATGTAGGCAAGCATCGGTTGGGTCGATGCGAAGATCAGAAAGCCAACGATACTCAGAATGAACAGGCCGGCGTAAGGACGCACGTAAGCCAAAAGGCGGAAGTAGATCGCCAGCGTTGACTGGGCTTTCGGTTCAGGACTGCTCATGGGAATCCGCGTAAATCAGTGAGGCGGCGATGATATCACAGGCCCTTTTGCGCCGATCAACATCACCGGGCGCCAGCCATTGGGCAAGTCGGTTAAGATAGCCGGCTCACGATGGGGAGTCAGGCATGCAATCGATTGATCACAGCACTTACGAGGCACTGCGCAAGGGTGCTCAGGTACTCGAAGCCGACGGTTCCGGCGACAAGGTGCTCAGGTTGGCCGACGGTCGCATGCTCAAGCTGTTCCGCCGCAAACGCCTGCTGAGTTCTGCGCTGTTCTTTCCCTACGCCCAGCGCTTCGCCAACAACACCAAGGCGTTGCAGCAGCGCGGCATCCTCTGTCCGAACGTGGTCGCGGTTTATCGCATTCCAAGCATTCAGCGCGATGGCGTGTATTACGCACCGCTGGCGGGCGAAACCGTACGGCAATTGCAGGGCACGCCCGAAGAAACCGAGACGTTGCGCAGTCAGTTGGGGGCATTTATTGCGCAACTGCACGAAAAAGGCGTGTACTTCCGGTCCCTGCACTTCGGCAATGTCGTGCAGACGCCGCAGAATCAGCTCGGATTGATCGACATCGCCGACCTGCGCTGCCAGAGGCGCGCCCTGAGCGACAGCAAGCGACTGCGCAACTTCGCCCACTTGCTGCGCTACAAACAAGACCGGCAATGGCTGCTCGGCAGCGACGCCGGGAGAACTTTTCTTGAGGGTTATCGCCAGGCATTGCCGAGCAAGCGACAAGCTGCGCTGATGGAACGCCTGCGCCTGCTGCTGAATTGAGCCTTACTTGCCGATCACCAGAATCGTCGCACCCTTGCGATTGGCGAAGCGCTCAATGATGCGCATCTTGTGCGCCACCAGCCATTCGCCCAGCCAAGGTTCATTACCTTTCCCCTCGATCAGGAAATAGCGATATTCATCGGCGCGCTCCGGTGACATGGCCTGTTCACGTGTGAGCGTCGGCAATACATAACCGCGCCCGGCGTAATAGCTGATGCGACCGTCTTCGAACCATGCGCTGGTATCAGGTTCGACGTGCGCAGACACCCAGCGACCGGCAGCCACGTAATGGGTCTTGCCTGCACCCGTGGAGATCACATTTGACAGCATCACCAGCAACGCTGCCACGACCAGGACTTTGGTCCAGCGCGGAAACTGCCGGGCAAATGCCGCCAGCGCCATCGCCAGTACCGGTACGAACAGCAAATTCAGGAAACTCAGATACCGGGCGTTCATGAATTGCTGCTTGATGAAAAACAGCATCAGCACAACGAGATACAGCAGCGCCGCCCAGGCGAAAGGACGATAGTCACGCCAATAAACACCCAATACGCCCCAGTTGCGACGCAGGATGAAGGGCGCAGCGAACGGCCCCATCAGCTTGACGAATGTGATCGTCATCGTCGCCAGCAGGCCAAAGAACACGATGCGCCCGGCTTCATCCTGGGAATACTTGTTGATCAGCGAGTTGCCGAACTGTTCGGACAGCATCTGAAACGACTCGTACACGCCCTGCGGTGCAATCATGTCCAGGTACAGAAGGAAGCGCGCCGACATGAAAAAACCGAAGGCCGATGCAACCAGCAGCCCTATTGCCGGCAACAGAGCAAACTGCAGCAGACGAGTGCGCTGGCCAGAGCGCCACAGACCCGGCAATTGCCACAGCCCGAGCGCCGGCAATAACAGCAATGCCTCCAGCCGGAACAGCGCAGCAGCCACGATCGCCAAGTGGATCAGACCCGCCCTGATCCAGCCGCCCAGGGCTTGCCAACGCAACGCCTGCCATAACGCCAGCGTGCAGAAAAACCAGAAACCGCATTCGCGGATGATGTCATTTCGAAAGGCATTGACCGCTGGCATCGCCAGCACAATCAGGCACGCCCAGCCGGCAAGCTCGGGAGAGCGTCGACGGATACAATCGACCATCAAGGCACTGGTGCCGGCAAAAAACAGACCGCACCAGAGATAGGCGCTCAACTCCAGCGGCAACAGCAGGAAGCGATTGGTCAGCGCCAGAAGGATGGAGAACCACGGCCAGTCGAAATGCGCCCAGGCCACGTCGGCCCCGTGCAAGACAACCTGATGGGCGATATCGATGTACAGCGCGGCATCGCGACCGACCGTTGCGGTACCCCACACGGCGATCAATGAAAGGAGAATGCTTGCCCAGAACGCGACACTGACCGGCCGCTCATCGATTACCCGAGCTGCCTTGACCGCCCATTTACTATCCGTACCTTTCACCCAGCCCCCTCAACATCACGCGCCACAGGTACGCAAAAAAACAACGATCGCTTTATTTGAACAGCAGACGCAAGGCTTTACGCATGTATGACCAGCGCCCGAGGATGCGCCAGTCGGCGCGTAACGCTTGCTTATAGAACGTTTGCGCTAAAGCATATTCGCCATGGGAATAGCAATCGCGGAACAACGACAGACAACGCTGCGCCAGATAAGCCTGGCGCAAATCATGGAACTCTTGTGGCATCCGTTGACTGGAAAAAACTTCAGCAACCACCTGTTCGGTACCCGCTGCCAGGCTCTGGCGCAGATCATGGCGCATGCTGTCGGAGTGCTTGTAAATGAGCGCCAGTGGCTGCTCGACCACCGTGCAGGGAAAGCGCGCCAACACCTGGGCAAACACCGGCAGATCTTCGACATTGCGCAGGTGCTCGGGGTAATTGCCCGGTGCGAATACCTCACGATGCATTGCGCAGGCCCCGTTGGAGATCGACACAGTCTTGTCCAGCAGATAGCCCCTGACCCGCTGTCGCACTGTGGCTGGCAAAGGCTTGACAGCCTGCAGGCTGCGCTTGCCATCGGAGAAAATCGACCAATGAGCGCCGATGATCATCTGCGTGTCAGGATGACTGGCGATGTGTTGCGATAGCGCCGCCAGAGCACCGGGAGCCATCTCGTCATCGGCATCGAGAAAAATCAGAAATTGCCCGGTGGTTTCCTCGATCCCGCGATTGCGCACTGAAGACAGCCCGCCATTGCTTTGGCGTATGGCACGAAAACGCCCGGCATGTTCGGCCAGCAACGCTTGCATTACCTCAGGCGTCGAGTCAGTGGACCCGTCATCGATAACCAGCAGATCCGCCGTCGCTTCATGCAACTGCAGCAACACCGACTCCACAGCCCGAGGCAGGGAGTCGGCGTAGTTATACGCGGGAATGACGACGCTGATCAGTGTTTCAGTCAAGACCGTTTCCTTGCACGCCTTCTTTGACGACAAGAATATCTTCCATGATCAGATATTGCAGGTCAGAGCCGAAAAACATGTTCAGCGCGTCGGTCGGCGAGCAGATCATCGGCTCGCCACGACGGTTGAGCGAAGTGTTCAGCGACACGCCGTTACCGGTGAGGTTTTCCAGCGCCTTCATCATGTCGTAGTAGCGCGGGTTGTATTCGCGCTTGAGCACTTGGGCCCGGGAAGTACCGTCTTCATGGACAACTTCCGGCACGCGGGTTTTCCATTCTTCGGCGACTTCGAAGGTGAAAGTCATGAACGGCGCCGGGTGATCGATCTTGATCATCTGCGGCGCGACGGTGTCGAGCATCGACGGGCAGAAAGGCCTCCAGCGCTCGCGGAACTTGATCTGATGGTTGATGCGGTCGGCGACACCAGCCACGCTCGGGCAACCGATGATCGAACGACCACCCAACGCGCGCGGACCGAATTCCATACGGCCTTGGAACCAGGCGACCGGGTTGCCATCGACCATGATCTGGGCGATCTGCTCCGGCATGTTGTCGAGCTTGCGCCAGGTCGGCTTGTTCTCGTGGCGGGCACACGCAGCAATGACGTCTTCGTTGCTATAAGACGGGCCGAGGTAGACGTGTTCCATCTTCTCGACCGGGACGCCACGGGCGTGCGACACGTAAGCGGCAGCGCCGACTGCGGTGCCGGCATCGCCGGACGCAGGCTGTACGAACAGCTCTTTGATGTCGTCGCGGGCAATGATTTTCTGGTTCAGCTTGACGTTCAACGCACAGCCACCAGCGAAAGCCAGTTTGCCGGTTTCCTTGAGCACGTCGCCCAGGTAGTGGTCGATCATCTGCAACGCCAGCTTCTCGAACAGCGCTTGCATGCTCGCGGCGTAGTGGATGTAAGGCTCATCAGCGATGTCGCCTTCGCGCTTCGGACCCAGCCACTCGATCAGCTTCGGCGAGAAGTAGAAACCCTTGCCCTTCTCTTTATAGCGACGCAGGCCGATGACGTTGGCGTAGTCGGTGTTGATCACCAGTTCGCCATTCTCGAACGAGGCCAGACGCGAAAAATCATACTTGCTGGCGTCGCCGTACGGCGCCATGCCCATGACCTTGAATTCGCCGTCGAGCATCTCGAAACCGAGGAATTCAGTGATCGCACCGTACAAACCACCGAGGGAATCCGGGTCGAAGAATTCCTTGATCTTGTGGATCTTGCCGTTTTCGCCGTAACCGAAGAAGGTCGTGGCGTATTCACCCTTGCCGTCGATGCCGAGAATCGCGGTTTTCTCTTTGAAACCCGAGCAGTGATAGGCGCTGGAGGCGTGAGCCAAGTGATGTTCGACCGGCTCGATCTTGATTTTCTTCGGATCGAAGCCCAGTTGCTCGAGGCACCAGACGATCTTGTTGCGATAGCGCTTGTAGCGGCGGTTGCCCATCAGGATCGCATCAAGAGCGCGATCCGGGGCGTACCAGTAGCGCTTGGCGTAGTGCCAGCGGGCCTTGCCGAACAGGCTGATCGGGGCGAATGGAATCGCCACCACATCAACGTCGGAAGGTTTGATGCCGGCTTGCTCGAGGCAGAATTTCGCCGATTCGTAGGGCATGCGGTTCTTTGCATGTTTATCGCGTACGAAGCGCTCTTCCTCAGCCGCCGCGACCAGCTTGCCGTCGATGTACAACGCTGCGGAAGGATCATGGCTAAGGGCGCCGGACAGGCCAAGAATCGTCAATGCCACAGGGGTCTAGCCTCTTTAGTCTGCATGCAGGCGCGATGCGCCTTGAAAATTGATGTGCCCTCGCACAGGGCGAGTGGCAGCTAAAGGGCGGGATTATAGCGTAAAAGCGCCCGCAAGCCTCTAGCAGGAACAGGCAGTCGCCACGTTGACAGGGTTTGGACGTCGCAATAGACTCCAACTCAAATGGACTGGGGGATCCCGGTCGGCGCTAATGCCTCGGTGAGATCACCGGGGCTTTTCGCTTTTTGGAGGCGGGAAAATCTTCAAGCCCCAATTTTCGAAACCTTCTCCAGCGTTTATGCGCCCACCGCTGCAATAAAACTTGCGTTTGAGCACCTCGAAAGCACGATTTTCCTGACCCGCTCTCAAAACACTCATACCAATGGGTCTCGCGACAAGATCAGCCAGTTGTAAGCCGGTGGAATTGACCTGCTTTGTGGCGAAGACTATTTCGAACGGCAGTTGCACGCCCATTCGATTGGCACCACCGCACATTCTGCGAAACTCTAGCTCCAACTCGTTATCTTCCCGCTTTCCTCGGCGCTCAAAAATCACATGTGTTGATGCGCGGTGCTGACCCTTCTCAGATAAAAAATCGTACAAAGTTTCAAGACAGAAGCCGAGCGCCAGATGATACGGATTCTCTAGAGAACCCTGCTTCTCGCAGAGTGGAGCCTTATCGATAACACAGCTGATCAAAACAAAATTGCTGGCCTCAATGATGCTGGTCAATTCGGCAAGAAACGCATGCTTGTGCGCCTTTGAGGTAAACAAACTAGAGAAAGCACCTTTTTCTTTTCTAATCTCAAGCTCATGCAGCCCGATCAGATCATGTCCCATGTGATTGAACTTGAACTTCTGAACGGCTGGGATGACCTTTTCGCAATAGTGGCGCTTATGAAACACACAAAAGGCGAGTACGAAAATCGGATAGTAAGGATCCAACCGCTGCATTCCGTGATCACCGCTTTCATCAACATAAATGACGAAGTCACTGTATCTCGCGTCGGCGTGCTGAGGCTCTACACCTTCAAGAACCTCGCGCACCTCGCCCCGATTTTCAAAACGAGAAAACTGCACAACGTCACCCGCGATTGGGACGCCAATAGATACTGAGATTGCCATCCTCGATTTGCCGGTAAATCGTATAGGGCAAGGAAACGGTATCGAACACGGCGGATAGAGGAAGATCAAGCAACACAAACGGCGCCAGCATACCCGTAGGATCGGGCGGCGCATTCAAAGTGCAAAAATCGAAGGCCACGCCACTGTAGATGCGCGGAATCGATTGGCAGTAGGTCTTCTTTTTGCGCAGGTCACGGGCAGCATCGGCGTCCCCCTGTAACACGGTTGAGACACTGCCACAGCCTGAGAGCACCACAGAAATTACGCCCAGCATCAGAATTTTTTTCATGCTCAAGATTCGCCCTCCGAGATCGTCAGGCAAATTAGCATCGAGCCCGAGCAGGGCACAGTTCATGGCTTCTGGAGAAGTTGTAGGACAGATCGCTGTATTTTGTCCGCTACTGCCCACAGACTCCGTTTCGCAGTGGACCGGGTCCTTTGCAAGAACCAGTCTGCTCGTGAGAAGGAATCACCCCGCGCTGGAGACTCCTTTCGGCAGCCGCTCATCAATGACCCGATACAACGCGCTGCTTTCAGACCAGTTACGCATGAACCGCGCCCGATCGCGGGCGTAAGCTGGGGCGAAACTGCCAACCGAGGCGTGCTGACACATCGAGTCGAGATCGATCAGCGCCCAGCGATCCGTCTGCCAGAACAGGTTGTGGCCTTTGAAATCGCCATGACTGATGCGCTCGGCGATCAATCGGGCAAACAGTTGATCAAGCGCCAGCAACTCGGCTTCCGGTGCCTGGCCATTTTCCACGTACGGCGCAAAGCGCTCGATGACGTCCGGCCCGGGCAGAAATTCGGTGACCAGATAGGCACTGCGGCGCAGCCACAAGAAGCGCTTCTCCAGTACCGCCAGCGGTTTCGGCGTGGCGATGCCAAGGAACGCCAGGCGATTGCCCTCACGCCACGAATGCCAGGCCCGACTCGGACGCCAGAAGCGTTTGAGCCAATGGGCGAAATTCTTGATGTTGTAGCGCTTGATAACCAGAGCCCGCCCGGCTATCTCGACTTTGCCGACGCTGGCCGCGCCGCCGGTCTTGTAAAGGTGCCCCTGATCAAGCAAGGCGTCAGCCTGCTCAAGCACCGGCAGCATGGCCGCTTCTTCTTCACGGCGAACGGCGCGCAGGGCAAATGCGCCGCGCTGCACGGCGAACAACGTGCAGTCGCGGCCAACCTTGATCAGGTAATCCCTGAGTCGCCAGTTGCGCACCTTGTCGATCTGTTTTTGCAACGCCTCCAGCGGCAACGCATGTTCGCTGTTGCTCAACAGGTAATACACCAGCAGTTCTTCGGTGAACGGTTCGAGTGATTTTGGCAACTGGGCGAAAAACACGCCGAGATTTTCCAGCACTTTCTGCCGGGACAAGGGCTGCCCCGCCGCTTCCGCACGAACGCCGGCGCCATCGATCAGGTACAACTGACCGCCGTGACGCAGCAGATTGTCCAGGTGCAGATCTTCCTGCCAGAGTCCTTTGCCATGCAGCCGACCGATCGCATCCAGCGCTTCGGCCAGAACAGCGGTCTGCTCATCGGCCAGCGCCGGCAGAGACTCGACCTCGGCCCAGGCATCACCGAGGCTCTCGGAACCCTCGAGAAATTCGAAGAGCAGCCAGCCACCCTCGCCGTCCTTCAGCCCATCGGCCAATAACAGCGGCGTGGTCATGCCCTGCGCAGCGAGCAAGCGCACGCCTTGCAGCTCACGCTGAAAATGCCGCGCAGCTTTGCTGCCGACCAATAACTTGGCCAGCACCGGCCGACCGCGCCAGACACCTGCGCCAACGTAACGCTGCCCGGGCAACACCCGCAGCAAGCTCAGCAACTGTAAATCCGCCGCACCGGCGGCGTCCGCCAGGGTCACGGTCAGTGGCAGTGAAGGTGCACGCCCGGAGCGGGCCAGCTCGGACAATTGCATCAGCGGGTCTCCTTGTGGCTGCGCCGCGCTGTCAGTCGGCTCAGCCAGCTGTCGAGCAACGAGCTGTCAGTCGGCTGGTTGAGATAAGCCGCAAGCAATTGGCGCAAGTCGGCCTCGCTCCACTGCGGCGCGCGACGTTGCAACGGTTCCAGATCCTTGACCCGATCACGCATGCCGAACAGCAGCGGCCGGGTTTTCTCCAGATCGATCAGTTGCGCCTCATAGCAGTCGCCGGTGGCGCGCAGGAATATGTGCTTGGGATAGAAACAGCCATGCACCTGACGTGCACCGTGCAGCTGCCGCGCCAGCAAACCGCAAGCCCTGAGGATGGCCGAATGTTGCGCGGCACCGAGCTGTGCCCAGCGCGCCAGCAACGAATCCAGGTCACTCCAGCCATCCAGGGCGCGGGTGAGCAGAATGGCGCGCACTTCCCCGGCAACCTTGCGCTCACCGAAAAAAGCCGCCTGCAATGCCGGTATGCCCAACTTGCGGTAACGGCTGATGTTGCGAAACTCACGGGCAAAACTGGGCTCGCCAAACGGCGCATGCAAGGTCCGCGTCAGATAATTGCTTTGGCGCTTGAGGTAATAGCCCTGGCCTTCCAGGTCCAGGCGGAACACGCTGCTCCAGCCGCCACCGGCAGTGTTGGGCTCATCCACAGCTTCAAGCTGTTTGGCCCACAGTGCGTCGAAATTGCCGAGACCGTGGCGCTCCAGCAGAGCGCGGTCCTGTACGGCAAGAAAATCAGTCATTCACGTCCCTCAAAAAATCTCACCACGTGCCGAATCCGTTTCTTGTCGGCGACATCGAGCCGATCACACTGGCGATACTGCTTATAGAAGCGCAGGCGCTGGGTATTGGACAGGTGATATTTGGCCAGTTTGTCGAGACAGGCGAGGTCCTTGGTGATCCGGTACTTGAGCCAGAAGCCACGCCAGAATTCGCCGTTGGGGCAGTCGATGAGGAAGATGCGCGCCTGATCGTCGATCAGCAGATTGCGCCATTTCAAATCGTTATGCGTAAACCGATGGTCGTGCATGGTCCGGGTGTAGCCGGCCAATTGCTGGCTGACACCGTCGACCCAGGCGCGATCCTTGAGCCGGGGATCCTTGCGCTCGGCCAGCGCCGAGAGGTCTTCGGTATTGGGCAGCTCACGGGTGATCATCGCGCCCCGATCGTAGGCCGCGCCGCGCCGCTCCAGGCCCCAGGCCACCACCTCGGCCGTGGGGATGCCCCACTTGGCGAAGCGCTTGAGGTTCTGCCATTCCATTTTTACCCGCGGCTTGCCGAGGTAACGGCGCAGGCCCTTACCGGCGCCGACGTAGCGTTTGACGTAGTAATTGACGCCGTCGCGCTGCACCCGAACGACTTCCGACAGCGGATCGCGGGTCAGGCGTTCGCCCTGCAAGGCAAACACCGCTTCGAGGCTGCCGAAATCTTCGGCGAGGTCGCTGTACTGCGGCTCCAGTGTCCAGCCCGCCATCAGAGCGCATCCCCGTAACGCTGTTTGCGCGCGTAGAGCTTGTCGGCCTTGCCTTGCAGCCAGCTCAGCAGTGGCGACTCTTCTGCCAGAATCTGCCGCAGCGGTTGCTGGAAGTAGCCCTTGAGGAAACGCAGTTTGTCGCGGCGGGTCAGGCCGATGTCCAGCGCGGAGAAGTACAGCGCCGCCAGATCCTTGTTGCGCCAGCGCTGAGTGATCTTTGCGCGGGTCTGGGCTCGGTGCAGATCGATCACCGACAGTTTGAAATCCTGCGGCGTGACCGGTTTATCGGTGTGCAACAGGAAATGGCAGATGTAGCAGTCGCGGTGATTGACCCCGGCGCGGTGCATCATCCCGGTCATCCGCGCGACTTCGGCAATCAATGCGCGCTTGAGTGTTGGCTCCGGCGGCTGCTTGACCCAGTCAATGCTGAAGTCTTCGAGGCTGATGGTCGGCGCCAGCTCTTCGGTGACGATGAACGAATGCTGATCCGCCGGGTTGCTGCCCTTCTCACCGTAGGCGACGGCGGTCATGGTCGGCACGCCAACTTCCTGAAGGCGCTGGATGGCCTTCCACTCTTGCCCGGCGCCGAGCACCGGCAGCTTGGCGGTCAGCAGATTCTTGAAGATTTCGCCCCAACCGATGCCACGGTGGATCTTGACGAAAAAACCATGGCCGTCGACTTCCGTGCGCAATGTCCGGCGCGCTTCCAGCTCGCGGTATACCTCGCCCTGCAAGCCTTCGACTGCGGCGAACGGGTCGCGTCCGGCCCAAAGGCTTTTGAACGGTTCAGCCAGCATCAACTTCATTAAGCGTGCTCCGCCAGAATCACATCCGCCGCGTGCTGCGGCATGCTGTAGAGGTCGGCCGTCTCGGCGAAGGCCAGACCGTTGCGGCTCCAGGCCGCACGTGCAGCGTCGTTGCTCAACATCTCGGTCAGGTATTGCGTCAGCTGCGCCTGCTCGAACGGCTCGTCCAGCACTCGCCCGGCATCGGCCTCGGCAATGTAATGGGCGTAACCGCAGACCGCGCTGACCAGCACCGGCAAACCGGCCACCAGCGCTTCAAGCAGCACGGTGCCGGTGTTTTCGTTGTAGGCCGGGTGAATCAACAGGTCGGCGCCGAGCAGGAAACGCGGGATATCGCTGCGCCCTTTGAGGAAGGTCACATTGTCGCCCAGGCCCAGCGTCGCACTCTGCATCTGGAACAATTTGGGGTCATCCTGGCCGATTACAAACAGCCGAGTGCGTTTTCTCAACTCGGCCGGCAGCGCGGCCAGCGCCTTGAGGCTGCGATCGACACCCTTGGTCTTGAAGCCGGAGCCGATCTGCACCAGCAGCAACTCGTCGTCCTTGAGATTGAATTCAGCGCGGAAACCGGCGCGAATCTCGTCGGCATTCGCCGGACGCCGACGATCCTGGGCAATGCCCGGCGGCAGCAGGTGGAAACGCTCAAGCGGCGTGTCGTAGTACTTGATGAACAGTGGTTGCTGCACTTCGGAAATCATCAGCACTTCGGTCTTCGCGTCCTTGGCGAACACCGCGCGCTCGTACTCAGCGAAGTGGCGATAACGACCCCAGCGGCGATACAGCGAGTTGCGCAGGTTCTGCGCCTTGTCTTCGAAGCAGCCGTCGGCGGCGTAGTAGACGTCCAGGCCCGGCATCTTGTTGAAACCGATCAGACGATCGACCGGACGCTTGGCCAGATCCGCGGCCATCCACGCGCTGAGCTTTTCATTGCGACGGTGATTGAAGAACGCCTTGACCGGCGCTACCAGCACCTCGAAACCCGGCGGCACGTCGCCTTCCCAGATCAGCGTGTAGACGCGAATCTGATGGCCGCGCTTCTGGCATTCGAGGGCGATGCGCATGAAGTCGCGCTGCAAGCCACCGAACGGGAAATATTTGTACAGGACAAATGCCAATTGCATCAGCGCAGCTCCTCAGCCATTAACAACGTGCTCAGTCGGCTGGCGACACGCTCGGGGTTCACACGCGTGAAGCACAAAGGCTGCTCGCGTTTCAGGTCAAACTGACGGGCATCCTGCTCGGTCGGTTGATAGGTACATTTTTTCTGCATGCAGGGCGCGCACGGGAAGTCGCTGGCCAGATGAATCTGCAGCTTGCCGTAGGCGCCGGTGAGGCCCGGATTGGTCGGGCCGAACAACGAAATCGTCGGTACATCCAGCGCAGCGGCCAGATGGCCGAGCCCGGTGTCCACCGCCACGCAGGCTTGCGCGCCGGCGAGGACTTTGCCGACGCCGGCCAGATTGAGCTTCGGCAGCACTTCGGCATGTTTGAAGCCGGCAGCGATGCGTTCGGCGCGGGCCTTTTCCTGCGGGTTGCCCCACGGCAGCTTCACGCCAACGCCGAGGTAGCCGACCCGCTCGGTCAGCTCGCGCCAGTAGAGTTCCGGCCAGTGCTTGGTGTCCCAAGTGGTGCCGTGGAGGAACACCACGTAAGCGTTCTTGCGTGGCAACTCGACCAGTCGCTCGACGTTGAGGCCGTAATCGCCGAGGCCTTTGGGCAAGTCGTAACCCAGAGCGATGGCGAATAACTGGCGTACGCGCTCGACGGCGTGCTGGCCTCGGGCGACAGCGAGTTTACGATCGTAGAAGCGCGCAGCCACCGGCTCGCGCGCGGAAGTTTTATCGAGGCCGGCCACCGGGGCTTTGACGTAGCGGGTCAGCCAGGCACTTTTCAGCAGGCCTTGAGCGTCGATCACCAGATCGTATTTATTGGCGCGCACGCTTTGCTTGAAGCGTTTCCACTCGCCGCTGGTGATGGTTTTCCACAGACTCTTGCGCCAGCGGCGGATCGCCACCGGAATCACTTTATCGACCGCCGGGTGCCAGCTCGGAATCTCGGCGAAGCCTTCTTCCACCACCCAGTCGAACTTGATGCCCGGGATCGCCCGTGCAGCGTCGGTCAGCGCTGGCAACGCGTGAATCACGTCGCCCAGCGATGAAGTCTTGATCAGCAATACCCGCAAGTTAATGAACCTCGACCACGGAGCCCTGCAACTTCTGCAAGGCATCGTTGACCGCGTCCGGCATCAGCTGGCGCAGGCAGTTGTAATGGCCGAACCGGCAAGTTCGATCGAAGCACGGGCTGCATTCGATGCCCAGGCGCACGATCTCGACCTGCTCGGCCAGCGGCGGGGTGAAGCCCGGCGAGGTCGAGCCGTACACCGCGACCAGCGGACGATTCAATGCCGCAGCGACGTGCATCAGGCCGGAATCGTTGGATACAACCGAATCAGCGCATGACAGCAGGTCAATGGCCTCGGCCAGCGAGGTGCCGCCGCTGAGGTTGACCGATTCTTCGCGCAGGCCCGGGATCAACCGGGCGCGGATGTCTTCGCCGACCGCGTGATCGTTTTTCGAGCCGAACAGCCACACCTGCCAGCCTTCGCGGATGCGCGCTTCGGCGACCTTGGCGTAGTGCTCGGACGGCCAGCGCTTGGATTCGCCGAACTCGGCGCCGGGGCACAGGGCCAGGACCGGGCGATCAAGGGTCAGGCCGAATTTGGCCAATGCCGCTTCGCGGGTCACCGGGTCGATTTGCAGAGTCGGGCGCGGGTACGGCTTCGGCAGCTCGGCGTTCGCTTCATAGGCCAGCGCCATGAAGCGCTCGATCATCAGCGGGTAGCGTTCTTTGTCGAGAGTGCGCACATCGTTGAGCAGGCCATAGCGGAACTCGCCACGCCAGCCAGTGCGTTTCGGAATGCCGGCAAAAAACGGCACCAGTGCCGATTTCAGCGAGTTGGGCAGCAGGATCGCCTGATCGTACTGACCGCGCAGGGACTTGCCGATGCGTCGGCGCGTCGCCAGTTCCAGCGCGCCGTGGCCGAGCGGGAAGCTCAAGGCCTTGCGCACTTCGGGCATGCGCTCGAGGATCGGCCGGCTCCATTCAGGCGCCAGCACGTCGATTGCGCATTGCGGGTGGCGTTGCTTGAGACACTGAAACAGTGTCTGCGCCATCACCATGTCACCGACCCAACTGGGCCCAACGATCAGAATATTCATGTGGTTTCCAAAAACGAACCGGGGAGGCATTTACGCCTCCCCGCCTCGATAATTCTACAAACACTGTAGATCTACTGTGGGAGCGGGCTTGCCCGCGATCGGGTCTTCACATTCAACACTATTGTCGTCTGATACTCCGCTATCGCTGGCAAGCCAGCTCCCACAGGGTTTTGCATCTGTTTCAACATCTGCATTTCAGCGCAGATTACTGTGGGTGCTGCATAAACCGCTTTCAGCTTAACCCCATCTCTTGCCATATCCGCAAAACCTGCCGGCGTTCGTCGGCAAACTGGTCGCCCGGTATCACCCCGGCGTCCTTCTGCAAGGCCTGCCGGTGGGCGGCGGAGCGATAGGCCTTGTAGGCCTCACGCAACAGACTGGCATCTTCGGCGGGCATCAGCCCTTCGTGCTCCAGCTCTTCCAGAATGCGGATGTTATCGGTCCAGCGCAGCAGCGGTGGATGGCTGTGCGACCACGCCAGGGCCGCGTATTGCACCATAAATTCAATATCGACGATACCTCCGGCGTCCTGCTTGAGGTCAAACGGCACGCCCGCGTCGAACGCATTCGCCGCCGTGCCGGCTGCGGTGCTGCGGGTGCCGAGGTTGTCGCGCATCTTCGCGCGCATCTCGCTGACTTCCTGTTGCAGTTTGGCCAGATCCCGTGGTTTGCCCAATACCTGGGCGCGGACTTTCTCGAAGGCCTGGCCAACATCCTGACTGCCCACCAGCACCCGCGCGCGCACCAAGGCTTGATGCTCCCACGTCCATGCTTCGTTTTCCTGATAGCGGGCGAACGCGCCGAGTGAGCTCACCAACAGCCCGGAAGCACCGGACGGCCGCAGGCGCATATCCACTTCATAGAGCTGGCCGGAGTTGGTCTGCGCCGTGAGCAAATGAATGATCCGCTGCCCCAGGCGCGTGAAGAACTGCGCGCCGTCGATGGATTTCGGCCCGTCGGTTTCCGCCTGCGGATCACCGTCATGGATGAACACCAGATCCAGATCGGAACCATGCCCCAATTCGATACCGCCGACTTTGCCATAACCGACAATGATGAAGCCGGGATCGCACAGCGTACCGTCGGTGCGCAGCGGCGTGCCGTACTTGGCCACGGTCTGCCGCCAGGCCAGGGCCAGCACTTGTTCGAGAATCGCCTCGGCCAGCCAGGTCAGGTAATCGCTGACTTTCATCAACGGCAGGCTGCCGGCGATTTCCGAGGCGGCGACGCGCAAGCGGTGCGCCAGTTTGAAATGGCGCAGGGCTTCCATTTGCTGCTCGAGGTCGTCTTCGGGAATTCGCGTCAGGCGTTCGCGCAACTCGGCCGCCAGTTCCGGCGCCAGCGGCGGCTTGAACAGCCGACCTTCGTTGAGCAATTCGTCGAGCAGCAACGGGAAGCGCGTGATCTGCTCGGCAATCCACGGGCTCGCCGCACACAGGGTCAGCAGGCGGCGCAGCGCACCGGGGTTTTCCGTGAGCAAAACCAGATACGCCGAACGCCGCGCCACCGCTTCCACCAGTGGCAGCACGCGCTCGAGCACCAGATCGGGATTGTCATGCTCCACCGCTTGCGCAAGCAGTCGCGGAATAAAAGCATCGAGACGCTCGCGTCCCAGCCGCTGCATCGCGCGCAATTGCGGACTGCCACGCAAACCGGCCAGCGCTTTCAGGGCTTTGCCGGCATCGACGAAACCGCCTTCCTGCAACTGCCGGCACGCGGCCTCCTCGTCCTGTTCTTCCTCCCACAGCGGCAGCCACTCACCACCGACCACCACTTCGCTTTCGCAGCCCTCTTCCTCATCGGGATCGGCGATCACCTGGGCGAAATGCCAGGCCACGCGCCCGCGCCAGTACATGAGCTGTTCGTGGAACGCCGGCCAATCGGCGAAACCCAGCATGAAGGCGATGCGCGCCTGATCCTGAGCGCTGTCCGGCAGCATCTGCGTCTGACGGTCGGCAATCGCTTGAATGGCATGTTCGGTGTAACGCAGAAACTCGTAACCCTCGCGCAGCTCACTGACCACCGCCGGCGGCAGATAGCCTTGCCCTTCCAGCGTGCTCAGCACCTTTAATAGAGGACGCTGTTGCAGGCTCAGGTCGCGGCCACCGTGGATCAATTGAAAGGCCTGAGCGATGAACTCGACTTCACGGATGCCGCCGGAGCCGAGCTTGATGTTGTCGGCCATGCCCTTGCGCCGCACTTCCTGCTGGATCAACTGCTTCATGGTGCGCAGCGCTTCGATCGCCGAGAAGTCCAGATAGCGCCGATAAACGAACGGCCGCAGCATGTCGAGCAACTGCGCGCCGGCAACCTGATCGCCAGCCACCACGCGCGCCTTGATCATCGCGTAGCGTTCCCAGTCGCGGCCCTGATCCTGGTAATACTGCTCCAGCGCGTTGAAGCTGAGCACCAGCGCACCAGACGATCCGTATGGACGCAGGCGCATGTCGACGCGGAAGACGAAGCCGTCGACCGTCATCGGATCCAGCGCCTTGATCAGACGCTGGCCGAGGCGGATGAAGAATTCCTGATTATCCAGCGAGCGTTTCACGCCGACGGTTTCGCCGCCTTCGGGGTAGGCGAAGATCAGGTCGATGTCGGAAGACAGATTCAGCTCGACCGCGCCGAGCTTGCCCATGCCGAGGATGACCATCTGCTGCGGCTCACCGCTGCGCCGGCCGGTGGGTGTGCCGAATTGCTCGCAATGGCGGCTGTACAGCCATTGATAAGCCTGATCGATGGTGGCGTCCGCCATGTCCGAGAGGTCACGACAGGTCTGCACCAGATCGGCCTGGCGGGTCAGGTCGCGCCAGATGATCCGTACCTGATGGCGTGCGCGCTGGCGACGCAAGGCGCGGCCGAGTTCGTCTTCGCTCTGCGCGCTGTTCACGGCGGCGGCAATCTGTGCGCACAGCTCGCCGGGCGCAAACGCTCGATCAAGTTCGCCGGACGCCACCAGCGACAACAACATCAAAGGGTCACGAATGCTCTGTTCAATGACAAATTCGCTGGCGGCGGTGACGCGGGCGAATTGCGCCCAGCGCTCCGGCGTCCAGTTCGACAGGCCGTGATCGTCTTCAAGGGCGGCGACGGACGTACGGAACGACTGCTCGGATCGGCTGACCAACGGCAGGAGAATGGCGGGCAGTTCGGCAAGCACGGGCAGGGTCATGGTCTATCCTTGATCGGCGTAATAAGGGCCGCTTGTAGTGAATGATGAAAACCCGCTACGTGAAGGACTGTCGAACAAAAGTTAGAAATAGCTGAAATTTCTTCTTCTTTGGCATCCAGCATCAAACTTTCACCTTATTCGGATGGAAATCGACCCGCCTTAACGATTATTCTCACAACGCAGTCGGAGGCCACAAGCCTTTCATCTGTAGTTTTACTACTCGTCTATACATTCGAAAGGCTGAAATGCCGGAAGATTTGTAGTAAAACTACACGCCGCCGGAACAACCTGTCGGCAATCCAAGAATTTTAAATCGTCTGCCCACAAGGCCAGTCGCAAACTCAGGCAACCGATTCTGGAAGCCTTTCCGCCCTGGAGCAAGCCATGCAAGACCTCGATCCCGTCGAAACCCAGGAATGGCTGGACGCCCTGGAATCGGTTCTCGACAAAGAAGGCGAAGACCGTGCTCACTATCTGATGACCCGTATGGGCGAACTCGCGACCCGCAGCGGCTCGCAGCTCCCTTACGCGATCACCACGCCTTACCGCAACACGATCCCCGTTACCCACGAAGCACGCATGCCTGGCGACCTGTTCATGGAACGCCGCATTCGCTCGCTGGTACGCTGGAACGCGATGGCCATGGTAATGCGCACGAACCTGCGAGATTCGGACCTGGGTGGTCACATCTCCAGCTTCGCTTCCAGTGCGACCCTGTATGACATCGGCTTCAACTATTTCTTCCAGGCCCCGACCGACGAACACGGCGGCGACCTGATCTACTTCCAGGGCCACACCTCGCCAGGCGTTTACGCCCGCGCATTCATGGAAGGCCGCATCACCGAAGACCAGATGAACAACTTCCGTCAGGAAGTCGATGGTCAAGGCCTGTCGTCCTATCCGCACCCTTGGCTGATGCCTGACTTCTGGCAGTTCCCGACCGTATCGATGGGTCTGGGTCCGATCCAGGCGATCTACCAGGCGCGCTTCATGAAGTACCTGGAGCACCGCGGTTTCATCCAGCCGGGCAAACAGAAAGTCTGGTGCTTCCTGGGCGACGGCGAGTGCGACGAGCCGGAATCCCTGGGCGCGATCTCCCTGGCCGGCCGCGAGAAGCTGGACAACCTGATCTTCGTCATCAACTGCAACCTGCAGCGCCTCGACGGCCCGGTTCGCGGCAACGGCAAGATCATCCAGGAACTCGAAGGCGTGTTCCGCGGCGCTCAGTGGAACGTGACCAAAGTCATCTGGGGCCGTTTCTGGGACCCGCTGCTGGCCAAAGACGTCGACGGTATCCTGCAACGTCGCATGGACGAAGTCATCGACGGCGAGTACCAGAACTACAAAGCCAAAGACGGCGCGTTCGTTCGCGAGCACTTCTTCAACACGCCTGAACTCAAGGCAATGGTTGCCGATCTGTCCGACGACGAGATCTGGAAACTCAACCGTGGCGGCCACGACCCGTACAAGGTCTATGCGGCGTACCACGAAGCGGTCAACCACAAGGAACAACCGACCGTCATCCTCGCCAAGACCATCAAGGGTTATGGCACCGGTGCCGGCGAAGCGAAGAACACTGCGCACAACACCAAGAAAGTCGACGTCGACAGCCTGAAGCTGTT
This sequence comes from Pseudomonas sp. Sample_11, assembly GCF_004307505.1. Lineage (NCBI taxonomy): Bacteria > Pseudomonadati > Pseudomonadota > Gammaproteobacteria > Pseudomonadales > Pseudomonadaceae > Pseudomonas > Pseudomonas sp. Sample_11. The sequence goes on along the minus strand of NZ_RCOD01000021.1, from coordinate 61,839 downwards.
CCGCGACCGCTTCGACATCCCGGTCAAGGACGAAGAGCTGGAGAACCTGCCGTTCTTCAAGCCAGAGCCAAACAGCGCCGAAGCCCGTTACCTCGCCGAGCGCCGTGCCGCACTGGGCGGTTTCGTGCCGCAGCGCCGTGCGCAGAGCTTCAGCGTACCGACTCCGGACCTGGACACCCTGAAAGCCATCCTCGATGGCTCGGGCGACCGTGAAATTTCCACCACCATGGCTTTCGTGCGGATCCTCGCGCAACTGGTCAAGGACAAGGAAATCGGCCCGCGCATCGTCCCGATCATCCCGGACGAAGCCCGTACCTTCGGTATGGAAGGCATGTTCCGTCAGCTGGGTATCTACTCCTCCGTCGGCCAGCTCTACGAGCCAGTCGATAAAGACCAGGTGATGTTCTACAAGGAAGACCAGAAAGGTCAGATCCTTGAAGAAGGCATCAACGAAGCAGGCGCCATGAGCTCGTTCATCGCTGCCGGTACTTCGTACTCCAGCCACAACCAGCCAATGCTGCCGTTCTACATCTTCTACTCGATGTTCGGCTTCCAGCGTATCGGCGACCTGGCCTGGGCCGCTGGCGACAGCCGTACCCGTGGCTTCCTGATCGGCGGCACCGCTGGCCGTACCACCCTGAACGGTGAAGGTCTGCAGCACGAAGACGGTCACAGCCACCTGCTGGCCGCGACCATCCCGAACTGCCGCACCTACGATCCAACCTACGGCTACGAGCTGGCGGTGATCATTCAGGACGGCATGAAGAAGATGACCGAAGAGCAACAGGACATCTTCTACTACATCACCGTGATGAACGAGTCGTACCAGCAGCCAGCCATGCCGGCCGGTGCCGAAGAAGGCATCAAGAAAGGCATGTACCTGCTCGAGGAAGACACCCGCGATGCGGCGCACCACGTTCAGCTGATGGGCTCCGGCACCATCCTGCGCGAAGTACGTGAAGCGGCGAAGATCCTGCGTGAAGAGTTCAACATCGGCGCTGACGTCTGGAGCGTTACCAGCTTCAACGAACTGCGTCGCGACGGCCTCGCTGTAGAGCGCAGCAACCGTCTCAAGCCTGGCCAGAAGCCTAAGCTGAGCTACGTCGAAGAGTGCCTGAACGGCCGTAAAGGTCCGGTCATTGCTTCTACCGACTACATGAAGCTGTTCGCCGAGCAGATCCGTCAGTGGGTACCGTCCAAGGAATTCAAAGTCTTGGGCACCGACGGTTTCGGCCGCAGCGACAGCCGCAAGAAACTGCGTCATTTCTTCGAAGTCGACCGTCATTTCGTGGTGTTGGCAGCCCTGGAAGCACTGGCTGACCGTGGTGATATCGAACCTAAGGTTGTGGCCGAAGCCATCGCCAAGTTCGGCATCGACCCGGAAAAACGCAACCCACTGGACTGCTGAGGAGACATTTTGTGAGCGAACTCATTCGCGTACCTGACATCGGCAGCGGTGAAGGTGAAGTAATTGAACTGTTTGTGAAGGTCGGCGACCGCATCGAAGCCGACCAGAGCATCCTGACCCTGGAATCGGACAAGGCCAGCATGGAAGTGCCGGCCCCGAAAGCCGGCGTCATCAAGAGCCTGAAAGTGAAGCTGGGCGACCGTCTGAAAGAAGGCGACGAACTGCTCGAGCTGGAAGTCGAGGGCGCCGCTGAAGCGGCCCCTGCACCTGCCGCCGCACCTGCTGCGAAAGCCGAAGAGAAACCGGCTGCGGCACCTGCTGCTGCCGCGCCTGCCGCTGCTCCTGCTGCCGCTTCGGTACAGCAAGTGCACGTGCCGGACATCGGTTCGTCGGGCAAGGCGCAGATCATCGAGATTCAGGTCAAGGTCGGCGACAGCGTCGAAGCTGATCAATCGCTGATCACCCTGGAATCCGACAAGGCGAGCATGGAAATCCCGTCGCCTGCCGCTGGCGTGGTCAAGGCCATCAGCGTCAAGCTCAACGACGAAGTCGGCACTGGCGATCTGATTCTGGATCTGGAAGTGGCGGGTGCTGCGGCCCCGGCTGCCGCCGCTCCGGCTCAGGCTGCTGCGCCTGCTGCCGCTGCGCCAGCCCCGGCTGCTGCTCCGGCTGCACCGGTTGCCGACAGCGTTCAGGACATCCACGTTCCGGACATCGGTTCGGCTGGCAAAGCCAAGATCATCGAAGTGCTGGTCAAGGCCGGCGATACCGTCGAAGCCGACCAGTCGCTGATCACCCTGGAATCCGACAAGGCGAGCATGGAAATTCCATCGCCTGCCGCTGGCGTGGTCGAAAGCGTTTCGATCAAGCTGGATGACGAAGTCGGCACCGGCGACCTGATCCTCAAGCTCAAAGTCAAAGGCGCGGCCCCGGCTGCTGCCCCGGCTGCGGCTGCTGCACCGAGCGCTCCGGCACCTGCTGCTCCGGCTGCCGCTGCACCTGCTGCCACCGCTCCAGCCGCCGCACCGGCTGCTACACCAGCGAAACCGGGCGCCAAAGTTCACGCCGGCCCTGCCGTGCGTCAACTGGCTCGTGAGTTCGGCGTCGAGCTGAGCGCCGTTGGCGCCAGCGGTCCGCACGGTCGCATCCTCAAGGAAGACGTGCAGGTTTACGTCAAGGCGATGATGCAGAAGGCCAAGGAAGCACCGGCCGCTGCTGGCGGCGCTACCGGTGGCGCGGGCATCCCGCCGATCCCGGTGGTCGATTTCAGCCGTTTCGGCGAAATCGAAGAAGTGCCGATGACCCGCCTGATGCAGGTCGGCGCTGCCAACCTGCACCGCAGCTGGCTGAACGTGCCACACGTCACGCAATTCGACTCGGCGGACATCACCGAGCTGGAAGCCTTCCGTGTAGCGCAGAAAGCCGTGGCCGAGAAGGCTGGCGTCAAGCTGACCATCCTGCCGCTGCTGCTCAAGACCTGCGCGCACCTGCTCAAGGAGTTGCCGGACTTCAACAGTTCGCTGGCACCAAGTGGCAAGGCGATCATCCGCAAGAAATACGTGAACATCGGCTTCGCCGTCGACACTCCGGATGGCCTGCTGGTGCCGGTGATCAAGAACGTCGACCAGAAGAGCCTGCTGCAACTGGCTGCTGAAGCGGCTTCGCTGGCTGAAAAAGCCCGCACCAAGAAGCTGTCCTCGGACGAGATGCAGGGCGCCTGCTTCACCATTTCCAGCCTCGGCCACATTGGCGGCACCGGCTTCACGCCGATCGTCAACGCGCCGGAAGTGGCGATCCTCGGTGTTTCCAAGGCAACCATCCAGCCAGTCTGGGACGGCAAAGCCTTCCAGCCGAAGCTGATGCTGCCACTGTCGCTGTCCTACGATCACCGCGTGATCAACGGCGCTGCAGCTGCACGCTTCACTCAGCGTCTGGGCAGCCTGTTGGGCGACATCCGCACCATCCTGCTGTAACCCAAACGGCCCTCCGGCGACGGAGGGCCGCTTGCTGCACCCTTTCGAGCGCCACACGCTCGTACCTCAACCCCGTCAATTGACGGGGCTTTTTTTTGCCTGAAATAAACCGGATCGCGCCTCTTTCCTACAACCTGCGCTGACATCGGCCACAGGTCTGGTCCACTTAACGCCAATATTTTCTGCCGCCGGCCAACTAACCTCTGCTCAGGAAAGTTGCTTCAATGCGCTCCGCTTATTTAATTCATCTTATTAAAATCTCGAACGGAATCGATCATGTTCAAACCGACTATCGGCCCCATCGTGGGCCACGCCACAACTAACGAAGTTCGCATTTTCATGCGCGGCGAACAACAGGACAAAAAACGCGTATTTGCCGGAGTTCGCGCGCGCAAGGCCGGAACGGAAAAATGGTCCAACAGCGTATTTGCACTTTTGCATCCAGCCAACGACATGTCGGGCGTACTGGTATTACAGGATCTGGACGCCGATTGTGAATACGAATATCAAGCCGGCTGGTTAAGCCCGATGAATCCGGTACACACCATCGACACAGTGGTGGAGTTTCCACTGCAATGGCCGCGACAGCTCTACCGCTTTCGTACCCGCACCGCGCAAGCCAGCCAGCCCCGGGGCTTTATCGTCGGATCTTGCCGTTATCTGCGGATCACCGCAGGCATCGCCTCGTTGCCGCAACTGGGCGATCGCATCTTTGGCTCGATCAATCAACTTGTCGAGAGCAGTCATCTACCCGTCAGCGCGGTGATCATGACCGGCGATCAAGTGTATGTAGATGATTTGAATATCATTGCACCGGATCGCGAAGCCAAAGACATTCTGAAGAAGTATCGAACGGCATTTTCGCAACCGAATATTCAACGATTGATGTCCAATACATCGACTTACATGATGCTCGACGATCATGAAATAGAAGATAACTGGCCCGCCAATGCAAAAGATGCGGACAAGGACTTGTATCGCAACGCCATGGCCGCTTATGAACTTTATCAAGCCAGCCACAGCCCGGTTTACGCATATAACAGCGAGGGCCAGATAGACCGGAATACCTTGAAGCATTATTGGTATCAGTTCGGCGACAGCGATATCGCCTGGTTCGTCACCGACAGCCGCACCCGACGCAACTTGTCTGAGGATGACCGGCGCATTCTCGACATCGAGCAGGAACAGGCCCTGCTGCAATGGCTGATCCATAGCCCGGCACGGGTGAAATTCGTGGTGACCAGCGTGATGTTCTATCCCGATCGCAAGTTCAACGGTGACGATGCCTGGAAAGCTTTTCCCGAGCAGCGTCTGCGGCTGCTGGAAACCATCCGCACTCACCGGATCAAGAACGTGGTGTTCGTCTCCGGCGACGTCCATGGCTCGCTGACCAGTCGCTTGAGTCACAGCGAGGACACCGATTTCGAAGTGCACACCATCGTGTCCTCGCCGTTGCACAACAGCAAATTGCTGCCGTATGCCAAGGCTTCAACGTTCATCCTCGATCAACCGCTGATGCGCACGGCAGCCGGGGATTATCGGCACGAGCTCACCAGTGCCGTGGTGAGTCAGGACAATTTTGCGCATGTGGTCGTTGAGGCTGACCGGATTCTGGTCGAGTATCACGATCGTGACGGCAAATTGCTGCAATCGATCAGCATGAAATTGCGTTGAGACCCCAAAAGATCGCAGCCTTCGGCAGCTCCTACATGAGGCGCATTCCCTTGTTGGAGCGTTGCAAGGCAGCGATCTTTTGTTCTTTTGCCCCAGACGCTGGAGAAATGTTCACTGCAGCCGACATATTCTTATAGCACTTGGCCTTCATCTCTCTTGTCAGTCGGTGCCGCAATGATGCAACCTTGCCGCAGCCAACAGACAAGAGGGCGAGAGCCCGGCGCATTCAGCATATTTCCAAGCGAGTTTCCTTCATGAAGAGCCAGCCCGATGCCGCCAGCCGTATGGCGGCCGAGGTAGTGACGCAGTTGCCGGTGCCCTCGCGGCTCGGCATGCTGCGTTTCGAGCGCTTGAATGAAGCCAGTTGGGCAATGCTGTTCCTCGATCCCAACTGCGAACGCCAGTTTGGCCAGCCGGCCGTCGAGCTCTGCGCACTGGTCGGCTCGCCCTACGCCAGCCTGATGGAGCCCGAAGCGCGCTATCAACTGCATGACGCGATCCAGCAACAACTGAGCAAAAGCGCGCATTACGTGGTGCGCTACACCCTGCACACCGCCGCCGGCGCGTTGAACATGCTCGAGCTGGGCGAAGCCTACAAACAGCACAACCGGCATTTGCTGCGCGGCTACCTGCTGGCCGTCGACGAGGTGTTCGACGAAACCCAGGCGCTGCCTTCGGTGGATCTGGAAACCCAGAACTCGCGCCTGCAAATCGCCCTTGAGCTGAACCAGCGTGCCCAGCAGGAACAACTGCAGCATCTGGAACGCGTGCGTGCCCAGCAGGATCTGATTCTGCTGCTCGCACGCCAGCGCTACAGCACGCACAACTCGCTGCAGGAAGCCGCCGAGCTGATCACCCGCTGCGCCTGCGATATCTACGAAATCGACTGCGCCAGCCTGTGGAACCTCGAAGGCCAGCGCTTGCTGCCGATCTCCGCCTACCACCGCGCGACCCAGGAATACATCCTGCCAGAGCCGATCGATATCAGCGGCTTCCCCGATTACATGGAAGCGCTGCACAGCAGCCGCGCCATCGATGCGCACAACGCCATGCACGACCCGCGCACCCGCGAGATGGCCGAGGCGATGCGTCCGCGTGACGTCAACGCCATGCTCGATGCCAGCATTCGCGTCGACGGCCAGGTAGTCGGCGTGTTGTGCCTGGAACAGACCGGCGTCACCCGCGCCTGGCAGTCCGACGAAATCGCCTTTGCCGGCGAACTGGCCGACCAGTTCGCACAAGTGATCAACAACCACAACCGCCGCACTGCCACCAGCGCCCTGCACCTGTTTCAGCGCGCGGTCGAGCAAAGCGCCAACGCCTTCTTGCTGGTCAACTGCGACGGCGTGGTCGAGTACGTCAACCCGAGCTTCACCGCGATCACCCAGTACACCACCGAGGAAGTCCACGGTCAGCGCCTGTCGGAACTGCCCGCCCTGGAAAATCTCAGCGAGCTGCTGTTCGATGCGCCCTCGGCGCTGGCCCAGAGCAACAGCTGGCAGGGCGAATTCAAGAGCCGACGCAAGAACCTCGAACCGTACTGGGGCCAGCTGTCGATCTCCAAGGTCTATGGCGATAACCGTGAGCTGACGCATTACATCGGCATCTACGAAGACATCACTCAGACCAAACTCGCGCAGCAACGTATCGAGCGCCTGGCCTACACCGACAACCTGACCAACCTCGGCAACCGTCCGGCCTTCATCCGCAATCTCGATGAGCGCTTCGCCCGCGACAGCGACACGCCGATCAGCCTGTTGCTGGTGGACATCGACAATTTCAAGCGGATCAACGACAGCCTCGGCCACCAGACTGGCGACAAACTGTTGATCAGCCTCGCCCGGCGCCTGCGCAACAGCCTCAGCCCGAGTGGCAGCCTGGCGCGTTTTGCCAGTAACGAATTCGCCGTGTTGCTCGACGACACCGACCTTGAAGCCGGGCAGCAGATCGCCAGTCAGTTGCTGATGACCCTCGACAAGCCGATGTTCGTCGATAACCAATTGATCAGCGTCACCGGCTCCGTCGGCCTGGCCTGCGCGCCGCTACACGGGCGCGATCCGCAAACCCTGATGCGCAACGCCGGCCTGGCACTGCACAAGGCCAAGGCCAACGGCAAACACCAGTTGCAGGTGTTCACTGAAGCGCTGAACGCCGAAGCCAGTTACAAACTGTTCGTCGAGAACAACCTGCGCCGCGCCCTCACGCAGAACGAACTGGACGTGTTCTACCAGCCCAAGCTGTGCCTGCGCAGCGGTCGCCTGCTGGGCATGGAAGCGCTGTTGCGCTGGAACCACCCGGAACGCGGCATGATTCGCCCGGACCAGTTCATCAGCGTCGCCGAGGAAACCGGCCTGATCATTCCGATCGGCAAATGGATCGCCCGTCAGGCCTGCCGCATGAGCAAATCCCTGACCGCTGCCGGCCTGGGCAATCTGCAAGTGGCAATCAATCTGTCACCGAAACAGTTCTCCGATCCGGATCTGGTCGCCTCGATCGCCAACATCCTCAGGGAAGAAGCGCTGCCGGCCAGTCTGCTCGAACTCGAGCTGACCGAAGGCTTGTTGCTGGAAGCCACCGAAGACACGCATTTGCAGCTCGACCAGCTCAAACGCCTGGGCCTGACCCTGGCCATGGATGACTTCGGCACCGGGTACTCGTCGCTGAGCTATCTGAAGAAATTCCCGATCGACATCATCAAGATCGATCGCAGCTTCATCCACGAAATCCCGGACAACCAGGACGACATGGAAATCACCTCCGCCGTGATCGCCATGGCCCACAACCTGAAACTCAAGGTCGTCGCCGAAGGCATCGAAACCGCCGAGCAACTGGCGTTCCTGCGTCGGCATCGTTGCGACGTCGGTCAGGGTTATCTGTTCGACCGTCCGATTCCGGGTGATGAGCTGATCAAAGCGCTCAAACGCTATCCGCGCGGCCCGCTCTGTCTCTAACCCCTCTACCCCATTCTCGCCATAACATGCCGCCCCCTGTAGGAGCTGCCGAAGGCTGCGATCTTTTGATCTGGTTTTTAAAAAGCAAAATCAAAAGATCGCAGCCTTCGGCAGCTCCTACATTGGGTAGTGATTAACTCGGCATCATTCGGCACACTGGCGGTCTGGCTTTTTACCTCCAACCTGACTGAGAGGAACGCTCATGGTTCTGCGCTCGGAAATTCTGGTGAACAAAAACGTGCTTCCAACCAAAGAACAAGCCCTGCCCGGCCGCGAAACCCCGATGACCCTGCCGGAAAAACACTTCGTCTTCGAAGACACCCCGCTGCTCGGTCCATTCTTTCAGGACGTCGACTTCGCGATTTTCGGTCTGGGTTGCTTCTGGGGCGCGGAACGACGCTTCTGGCAGCGCGAAGGCGTGGTCAGCACCGTGGTCGGTTACGCCGGCGGCTTCACGCCAAACCCGACGTACGAAGAAGTCTGCTCGGGCCTGACCGGCCACGCCGAAGTGGTCTTGGTGGTGTATGACAAGGCCCAAGTCAGCTATGAAGAGCTGCTGGCGATGTTCTGGGAACTGCACAACCCGACTCAGGGCATGCGTCAGGGCAACGACATCGGCACTCAGTACCGCTCAGTGATCTACGCGACCACCCCGGAGCAACTGGATGCGGCACTGAAAAGCAAAGACGTGTATCAGGCGGAACTGGCCAAGGCCGGTCTGGGTGAAATCAGCACCGAGATCGACCAGGCCCCGCCCGTGTACTTTGCCGAGGCGTATCACCAGCAGTATCTGGCGAAGAACCCTGAAGGTTACTGCGGGATTGGCGGCACCGGTGTGTGCATGCCGAACTAAAAGCTGCTAGCGGCAAGCTTCAAGCTGCAAGCGCTGTTTTCGCTTCAGCTTGTAGCTTGTAGCTTGTAGCTTCATTCCGCAATCAACCAATCCATCTGCCAGCCACCCTGAGTCTGCCCCAGCTTCTTCGACAACCACGGCAGCAACTCACGCAATTCTTCTTCCAGCCCCCACGGCGGATTGGCGATCGCCAGCCCGGAACCGTTCAGGCTGTTCGGCGTATCCAGCGGATGCACCAGCAACTCGACGCGCAGTAACTTCGGCGCACCGGTGCCTGCCAGGTCCTGATAGAAACGCCGCAGTGCACGCTGATCCTTCACCGGATACCAGATCGCAGCCACGGTCTGGCGCATGCGGCCGATGGCTTCTTTCATCGACGCCGCGCAACGCTGCATCTCGTCCAGTTGCTCGAACGGCGGATCGATCAGCATCACCGCGCGCTTTTCCTGCACCGGCAACATCGCCCGCGCCACGTGCCAGCCCTCGCCCAGATGCACTTTTACCCGACGATCGCCGGCCATGTTGTCCTTGAGCAACACGCCATCTTCGGGGTGCTTCTCGTTGAGCATCACCCGATCCTGCGGCCGCGTCAGGCGCCGCGCCAGCTCCGGCGAACCCGGGTAATAGCGCAACTGGCCATCCGGGTTCATCTCGTGCAGCACCTTCATATAGTCGGCAGTCAGCGCCGGCAGGTCCGGCTGATCCCACAACCGCGCAATGCCTTCCAGGTACTCGCCGGTGCGATTGGCCTGATCGCCCTGCAAGTCATACAGACCGATGCCGGCGTGCGTGTCGAGATAGGCAAACGGCTGCTCCTTGCGCGACATCAGGGCTATGAGGCGGGTCAAGGTCAGGTGTTTGAACACATCGGCGTGATTGCCGGCATGGAAGGCGTGACGATAATTCATGGCTGCTCCTGCGAGGGCCGCAAAGTTTACCTTTTACCGGGCGGCAAGTCAGGGGTTCGCAGCCGAGTGGACAAAAGCCTGCCCTCACTCCAACCCTCTCCGGAGGGAGAGGGGACTGATGGTGGTGATCTTGCGAGTTACATCGACCTGAATGATCGACGTGATCTCAGGCTTGGCCAAGCGTAGATAAGCGCCCAAGTCGCAAGTCGTCACACGACCAGTCCCCAGAAAGAACACCACCATCCAGGCTTGGCCAAGCGAAGTTCACCACTGAAGTCGCAGGTCGGCGTACATCACCCAGACAACTCGGTCAGTCCCCTCTCCCTCTGGGAGAGGGCCAGGGTGAGGGGCTTTGCTTTTATGGCGTTAAACTGGCTAACCATGAACGACAGGAAGTCAAAAACTCATGCGGTATCTCATCATCTGTTCACTCAGCCTTCTAAGTCCATACCTCGCCCTTGCCGACGAAACTCACGTTGAACAGGCACGCCAGACACTAAAGAACTACGGGCTGAGCCACTGCATTCTGAAGCCATTCAACGAACGCTCAGCGCTGGAAAAAGACATTGCGCTGTCCGCCAATGCCTATTCATTCATGGGCAACGGCCTACATTCCATCCTGCAAGATGAAGACACGCTGCAAGTGCTGCACGATCCCTATAAAGAAACACTGAGCTACATATCGGCGGCTTACCAGCAGACACCTTCACGCAGCAAACACTCAAATGAAAAAGTGGTGTTCCTGGCGTGCCTGAAGATCTACAACTCCGAAGCGTTCAACCGCTTTATCAAAACCCAAGATGCCTACATCTCTGACTGACCCCCCGATTTCAGTCAATCAAAAGATCGCAGCCTTCGGCGGCTCCTACATGGGATAGGCGCTCACTCTGCCGAAGGCTGCGGCCTTTCGATCTTCAGGCGGGCAAGCTGCGCAGGCGCTTGCCGATGACATCGAGCACATCACAGCCATCACGCAATGGGATGGCGCACAGCAGGGCGAAGTCGCTGAGGATCACGGAGTCGCATTCGATCGAGCCGCGCATGCACATGTTTTCCAGGACCTGGACCACGGCGCGGATGCGATAGTTGGCGGCGTCCATGAGGATGTCGAGGGGCACATGGGTGTCGACGAACAGGCTGGGCATGTCGCTGCAATTGCCGGTAAGGGCCATGAAGCGGTTGTCGGGGTGAGGGGTGATTTTTTCGTAGGGTGAATCAGTATGCTTATTGGTCATTTTCCGGGTCCCATGATTGATAAACGTGAGCCGCCATCACACCTTCCTACGGGTTAGGGTGGCAGCTGTGCGCGGGAGTAGGAACCGAGCAATCATGGACCTCGGCCACGCCGAAGCGTGCCCCACGCACAGCCGCCGCGAACGATCTTACGGACTTGAACCAAGTGCCGCAAAAAGCCAACGAACTGTAACGTCATGAATGCGGGGATCCTTCACCCTGCCACCGCTCTCGTGGCGACAACGAAAAGACTATCCCTGCAACTCACCGCGCACCAGTTCATGAAAACCGCCGCGATTCGAAGGAAACGTCCGAAGCGTTTGCCCCGAAATTTCACTCTGCCTCTGCCAGCAAAAACTCCAGAAGCGCCGATCGTGACGAATCTTCCGACATCGATAATTTGAAAAACTGCCCGACCTTGCAGCGCAAAACAGCCTCGGGAAACGCCTCGAACACGGCCGGTTGCTCCTCGCTCAGCCATTGCAAAGCATTGGCGATGCGTACGCTTGCATCAGTCTGCGCCAACAGCGATTGCGGCACGCTCCACCACGGAAAGACCCGCCCCGAAACCAGCGCACGGCCCCCGATTTCAATGGCCTGGCCATTGATCAAGGCTCGTGAAACGACTGGCAGCCATTGCGCGGGAATGACCTCGTCAGAGTGCAAAAGAGGCAGCAGAAACCGACCATCCCAAAAGCGGAAAAACACCGCTTTACCGTCCGGCATCAGCACTTGAGTCAGGCTGCGGAAATGTTCGACCAGCACTTCCAAATCTGCCGAAGACACCGCCAACCATCCCCAATCCCGGGATTCTGTTTCCGCCACCCAACGTAAAAACTCACTGTCTGCAGCGACAATTCCCACATAGGGCATCACCGCGTCCCACTCGGCATAAATGGTCTCGGCCCAGACTGGATTCGCTGTGCCCTGCCAAGCTTTGAATGCATTGGCGTCGCTGGCGCGGCTGAAAATGGCGAACAGTTGCTCCGACGCATGCAGCGGCTGCCGTGCCAGCCATTGTTCGGGTGTCAATTCCTCACGCTGCACAAACACCATCCTTACACCGCTCACACTCTTCGCAGAAAGGCGCATCACCTTTGAGACTCATGATCTGTGCAGCAGTGAGAATCGCCGCTGGCGCAGCGGCCAGTTTCTCCGGCAACCCCGGCACCACCGGCGCAGCACTGGTCGCCACCATTGGCGCGCCGCCCACAACAATCGGCACGCTGCTGAAAATTCCGCCGGGACCAATGTTGATCCACTGTCCCCCGGCCTGAATCGTCGCGCTCGCGCCGCCATCAATGACCACTTGCTGGCCTGCGCTGATATGGATCTGCGCCGAGGCGCTGGTGGCCTGGCTGTTCACCCGCACCTGCCGGTCGCCGAGCACGGACAAATGATCATCCTGCCTGACTTCGGTCTGGCGCTGGCCGTGGGTGATGCGTTGCTCGTCGGCCTTGAGTTCATGGCGAGCGGTGCCGGTGACCACCACATTGCGCTGATTATCGACCTGCAGCTGCTGGTCGTTGAGCACATGCTGGGTCCAGTTGCGCTGGGCACGCAGGTAGATTTCCTCGGCGCCTTTTTTATCCTCGATGCGCAGTTCGTTATAACCGCCACCGCCAGGGCTGCTCTGGCTGCGGAAGATACTGCGGGTCTTGTCTGCCGGCAGATCCAGCGGCACCGGGGTCGCCGCATTCGGCAGGCAACCCATGACCAGCGGCTTATCGGCATCGCCATCAATGAAGCCGACCAGCACTTCCATGCCGACTCGCGGAATCAACACGCTGCCGTAGTGATCGTGAGCCCAACCGGTCGCGACGCGCAGCCAGCAACTGGAGTGCTCGTTGAGTTCGCCATCACGATCCCAGGCCAGTTGCACTTTGACCCGTCCGTATTCATCGCAATGGATTTCCAGGTCTTTCGGGCCGGTGACCACGGCAGGTTGGTAGCCCGACATGCGCGGTTTTTCCGGGCACAGTGCCGGACGAAAGACCACGTCCCACGGCGTGGCGACGAAAGTATTGCGGTAGCCCTGGAAGGATTCGCCATCGCTGGTCACCGATTCCTCCAGCACCTGCGGCTGACGGCCGCGATGCTCGACACAGGTGAGCAACCACAGATCATTCCAGTCGCTGCGCGGATGCTCGGTGAGTTGCAGGAAATGCCCGCAGACCAATGAAGACTCGTCGCTGCTGCCCTCGGCCTGACGGTAATCGGCGACGTGCCGTTCCAGCGCTCGCCGAGTCAGCTGTTTGCCGGTTTCACGATCACTGAATTGGCCGGGGAAGTGATAGTCCTCCAGCACCGGACGCTGCTCGCCGTCACTGCGACTTTCCAGTGACAGCCGTGGTTTCTCGAAATTGTAGTCGCGCCGGGTGACAACGCTGGTGCGGGTTTCCACGCGCACGTTGAACCGTTGAATCGCCGGCGCGCCCGCCGACATGCCGCTGCCCGGCAGATACAGCGTTGGCGCGGGCAGCTTGGGGAACACGGTCTGGTCGTCGCCGAACACCAGCAAATGGCCTTCGGGGCTGTGTTGAAAATGGTAATGAATGCCGACTTCGGCACACAGACGCTGGATGAAGGCCAGATCGCTTTCGGCGTATTGCACGCAGTATTCGCGCTCCGGGTATTCGCTGCCCAGGCGAAATTCAAAGGCATCGCGCAGGATCGAATGATCCTTGAGGATCTGCGTGATGATCTGCGGCACGCTCTGATGCTGAAAAATCCGCTGGTTGATGCGATGCCCCAGATACGTCAGACGCGGGACAAGGCTGAGGTGATAGCGTGTCAGACGTTTCCCGGAATCGCCCTGCCCGACCTGATAAATCTGACCATGAATACCGCAACCCTGAGCATCGAAACTCAGAAACGCCTGACCATGCAGCAGGCTTTCCAGATCCAGGTCCGGCCGCTCGCTGACCAGTTCCAGCTCGAAGCGAAAGGGTTGGCTGATGGCTTCCCTGCCCGTGAACTCAAGGACCTTGAGGTCATGCCGGGCGCCTTCGAGGGTCAACGTGAAACGCGGTTGATTGGCAGGCGCGAACATCCGATGTCTCTCTGCAGTGTGAGGGCGGGCGATTCTGCATGAGGGGCAAGGGGTGCCGAGCAGGTGACGGGAAATTCAGATTTGCCCTACGTGGATTGCTGAAAGGACCTTTAGAAATTAGCACTTTGACTACAGACATTTCTTCAAGCCGGTCAGTGTCCCTGTGGGAGCTGGCTTGCCAGCGATGAGGTCGGCACATTCAACTTATCGCTGACTGACACACCGTCATCGCTGGCAAGCCAGCTCCCACAGGGTTCTTCAGTGTTCTTGAAGAACCACAGGCAACAAAAAACGGCCCGCTTCCTCTAGGAAGCGGGCCGTTTTCATGTGAGCCGAAGCTCAGTCCATCACTTGTTAAGATGGAAGTCTTTTTCCGCTGCCTCGAAACGCTCAACCATGCCGCGAGTCGGTTCACCCGCCTTGCTGACAAAGTAGATGGCCAGGCTGGCGAAGATGAAGCCCGGAATGATTTCGTACAGACCCAGCAGTTCGAAATGCTTCCAGACCACCACGGTGATCGCGCCGACCAGAATACCGGCCAGTGCGCCGTTGCGGGTCATGTCTTTCCAGACCACCGAAATCAGCACCACCGGACCGAATGCAGCACCGAAACCGGCCCAGGCGTAGGACACCAGGCCCAGTACGCGGTTTTCCGGGTTGGCAGCCAATGCGATAGCGATCAGGGCTACCAGCAGCACCATGGCACGACCGACCCAGACCAGCTCCAGTTGCGAAGCGGACTTGCGCAGGAAGGCTTTATAGAAGTCTTCGGTCAGGGCGCTCGAGCACACCAGCAACTGGCAGCTCAGGGTGCTCATCACCGCAGCCAGAATGGCCGACAGCAGTACACCGGCAACCCATGGGTTGAAGAGGATTTTCGCCAGTTCGATGAACACGCGCTCCGGGTTCTCGGTCACAGGACCGGCGACTTCCGGGTGCGCCGAGAAGTAAGCGATACCGAAGAAGCCCACCGCAACGGTGCCGCCCAGGCACAGGATCATCCAGGCCATGGAAATGCGACGAGCCTTGGCGATCGACTTCACCGAATCCGCCGCCATGAAACGCGCGAGGATGTGCGGCTGGCCGAAGTAGCCCAGACCCCAGCCCATCAGCGAGATGATGCCGATGAAGGTTGTGCCTTTGAGCATGTCGAAGTTGCTTGGATCTTGCGCTTCGATGGCGAGGAACGTGGTGTCAACGCCGCCTGTGGCCAGCAGGACGATGATCGGCGTAAGGATCAGCGCGAAGATCATCAGCGTGGCTTGTACGGTGTCGGTCCAGCTCACCGCGAGGAAACCGCCGATGAAGGTGTAGGCAATCGTCGCCGCAGCACCGGCCCACAGCGCCGTTTCATAGGTCATGCCAAACGTGCTTTCGAACAGACGGGCACCAGCGACGATGCCGGAAGCGCAGTAGATGGTAAAGAACACCAGAATCACGATCGCCGAGATAATCCGCAGCAAGCCGCTTTTATCTTCGAAACGGCTGGAAAAGTAATCCGGCAGAGTCAGGGCATCGCCGTTGTGCTCGGTCTGCACACGCAGACGGCCGGCGACAAACAGCCAGTTCAGGTAGGCACCGACGATCAGGCCGATGGCGATCCAGCTTTCGGACAGACCGGACATGTAGATAGCGCCCGGCAGGCCCATCAGCAACCAGCCGCTCATGTCGGAGGCACCGGCAGACAGCGCGGTGACGACGCTGCCGAGGCTGCGACCACCGAGAATATAGTCGGAAAGGTTGTTGGTGGAGCGATAGGCCATCAAGCCGATCAGCACCATTGCTGCGATGTAGATCACGAACGTGATCAGGGTTGGATTGCTTACGCTCATTGAGTTACGCCCTGGCTTTGTTTTTATGTAGCGGCGGTGGTGAACCGCTCGCAAACGACGACGTTTGGCAGACGATCCGGGATCCCGCGCATTTAAGACTGATGTTTCCCCAGGAAAGCCATCAGCCGATGCACCGGGTTATTCCCGGTTGCACCTTGGCGGCGAATGCTATGCAACAAAGCAAATAAGGTGCAACCAGTTTCGCGAGAATTAGTTGCACCCAGTCGAATTAATCGACGATCGCCCCGTTTTTGCTCCCTTTTGTGGCAGTCATGGCTCTTTGCTAGAAGCAAAAGCACCAAGCAGGAGCAGCACTTTCGTACCAGAAATTATTTCCTGACGAGCTGCGTATTATTCCGGCAAAAAAAGGGTTGCACCCGGTTGCACCTCATTCAACGCACGGCTAATCTTGCGGCCAGCTGATGCCACGCAACTGTGGCAACCATGAGGATAAAAATATGGCTACCACCACCCTTGGGGTCAAACTCGATGACCCGACCCGCGAGCGCCTGAAGGCTGCCGCAACCTCGATTGATCGCACGCCGCACTGGCTGATCAAGCAGGCAATTTTCAATTACCTGGAAAAACTCGAGGGTGGTGCAACCCTGACCGAGTTGAACGGTTTGACCGCCAAAGACGCCGATGACGCAGGCGAAGTGCAGACCGATCACGCTCACCAATGCTTCCTCGAATTCGCTGAAAGCATCCTGCCGCAATCGGTTCTGCGTGCTTCGATCACCGCCGCCTACCGCCGCCCTGAGCCGGAAGTGGTGCCGATGCTGATCGAGCAGGCGCGCCTGCCGGCACCGATGGCCGAAGCCACCAACAAACTCGCCGCGACCATCGCCGAAAAACTGCGTAACCAGAAAAGTGCCGGCGGTCGTGCGGGCATTGTTCAGGGTCTGTTGCAGGAATTCTCCCTGTCGTCCCAGGAAGGCGTGGCGCTGATGTGCCTGGCCGAAGCGCTGCTGCGCATCCCGGACAAAGGCACCCGCGATGCGCTGATCCGCGACAAGATCAGCACCGGCAACTGGCATCCGCACCTGGGCAACAGCCCTTCGCTGTTCGTCAACGCTGCGACCTGGGGCCTGCTGCTGACTGGCAAGCTGGTTTCCACCCACAACGAAGCCGGCCTGACCTCGTCGCTGAGCCGCATCATCGGCAAGAGCGGCGAGCCGATGATCCGCAAGGGCGTCGACATGGCCATGCGCCTGATGGGCGAGCAGTTTGTCACCGGCGAAACCATCGCCGAAGCACTGGCCAATGCGAGCAAGTTCGAAGCCAAGGGCTTCCGCTATTCCTACGACATGCTCGGTGAAGCGGCACTCACCGAAGTCGACGCGCAGAAATACCTGGCGTCGTACGAACAAGCGATCCATTCGATCGGCAAAGCGTCCCACGGCCGTGGGATTTATGAAGGCCCGGGCATTTCCATCAAGCTCTCGGCACTGCACCCGCGCTACAGCCGTGCGCAGTACGAGCGGGTGATGGACGAGCTGTACCCGCGTCTGCTGTCGCTGACCCTGCTGGCCAAGCAATACGACATCGGCCTGAATATCGACGCCGAAGAAGCCGACCGCCTCGAGCTGTCGCTGGATCTGCTCGAGCGTCTGTGCTTCGAGCCGCAACTGACCGGCTGGAACGGCATCGGTTTCGTCATCCAGGCTTACCAGAAGCGTTGCCCGTACGTGATCGACTACGTGATTGATCTGGCTCGCCGCAGCCGTCATCGCCTGATGATCCGCCTGGTGAAAGGCGCGTACTGGGACAGCGAAATCAAGCGCGCCCAGGTCGAAGGTCTGGAAGGCTATCCGGTCTACACCCGCAAGGTGTACACCGACGTTTCCTACATTGCTTGCGCACGCAAACTGCTGTCGGTGCCGGAAGTCATCTACCCGCAATTCGCCACGCACAACGCCCACACCCTGTCGGCCATTTACCACATCGCCGGTCAGAACTATTACCCGGGCCAGTACGAATTCCAGTGCCTGCACGGCATGGGCGAACCGCTCTACGAGCAGGTTGTCGGCAAGGTTTCCGAGGGCAAGCTGAACCGTCCGTGCCGCGTGTACGCACCGGTCGGCACTCACGAAACCCTGCTGGCTTACCTCGTACGTCGCTTGCTGGAAAACGGCGCGAACACTTCGTTCGTCAACCGCATCGCCGACCAGTCGATTTCGATTCAGGAACTGGTGGCCGATCCGGTGGCACAGATCGAGCAGATGGCCACCGTGGAAGGCGGTTTCGGCCTGCCGCACCCGCGCATTCCGCTGCCGCGTGATCTGTACGGTGCCGAGCGCGCCAACTCCAGCGGCATCGACATGGCTAACGAACATCGTCTGGCCTCGCTGTCCTGCGCCCTGCTCGCCACTGCACACAACGACTGGAAAGCCGCGCCGATGCTCGGTTGCGCCTCCAGCAACGAAACGCCGGTTGCCGTTCTGAACCCGTCCGATCACCGCGATGTGGTCGGTCACGTTCAAGAAGCTACCGTCGAAGACGTCGACAACGCCATTCAATGCGCGCTGAACGCCGCGCCGATCTGGCAGGCCACCCCGCCGGCCGAACGTGCTGCGATCCTGGAACGTGCCGCTGACTTGATGGAAGGCGAGATCCAGCCGCTGATGGGCCTGTTGGCTCGCGAAGCCGGCAAGACCTACGCCAACGCCATCGCCGAAGTCCGCGAAGCCGTCGACTTCCTGCGTTACTACGCAGTGCAGGCGCGCAACGATTTCAGCAATGACGCCCACCGCCCACTCGGTCCGGTGGTGTGCATCAGCCCGTGGAACTTCCCGCTGGCAATCTTCAGCGGCCAGGTCGCTGCGGCATTGGCCGCCGGTAACCCGGTACTGGCCAAACCGGCCGAGCAGACTCCGCTGGTCGCCGCTCAAGCCGTGCGCCTGATGCTCGAAGCCGGCATCCCGGAAGGCGTGCTGCAACTGCTGCCGGGCCGTGGTGAAACCGTCGGCGCCGGTCTGGTCGGTGACGAACGCGTCAAAGGCGTGATGTTCACCGGTTCCACCGAAGTCGCGCGCTTGCTGCAACGCAACATCGCTGGCCGTCTCGACAGTCAGGGCCGTCCGATTCCGCTGATCGCCGAAACCGGTGGCCAGAACGCGATGATCGTCGATTCCTCGGCACTGACTGAACAAGTGGTGATCGACGTGGTGTCGTCGGCCTTCGACAGCGCCGGCCAGCGTTGCTCGGCACTGCGCGTGCTGTGCCTGCAGGAAGATTCCGCCGATCGCGTCATCGAAATGCTCAAAGGTGCCATGGCTGAAAGCCGTCTCGGCAACCCCGAGCGTCTGTCCGTGGACATCGGCCCGGTGATCGACGCCGAAGCCAAGGCCGGCATCGACAAGCACATCCAAGGCATGCGCGACAAAGGTCGCAATGTTTACCAGGTGGCGATTGCCGACAGCGAAGAGGTCAAGCGCGGCACCTTCGTCATGCCGACCCTGATCGAGCTGGAAAGCTTCGACGAACTGCAACGCGAAATCTTCGGCCCGGTACTGCACGTGGTGCGCTACAAGCGCAAAGAGCTGGACCAACTGATCGGCCAGATCAACGCCTCCGGTTACGGCCTGACGCTGGGCGTGCACACGCGCATCGACGAGACCATCGCCAAGGTGATCGACAACGTCAACGCCGGTAACGTCTACGTCAACCGCAACATCGTCGGTGCCGTGGTCGGCGTGCAGCCATTCGGCGGCGAAGGCCTCTCGGGTACTGGCCCGAAAGCCGGCGGCCCGCTGTATCTGTACCGCCTGCTGTCGACGCGCCCTAGCGACGCAATCGAGCAATCCTTCGCTCGCGGTGACGCCATCGTCGCCCCGGACGTGCGCTTGCGCGATGCCATGAGCCAATCGTTGAACGCGCTGAAAGCCTGGGCCGACAACAACAAGTTCGCCGACCTGAGCACCCTGTGCGTGCAATACGCAGCGCAATCGCAGAGCGGCATCACCCGCGTGCTGGCTGGCCCGACCGGCGAGAAAAACAGCTACGCGATCCTGCCGCGCGAGCACGTGCTGTGCCTGGCGGAAGTTGAAGGTGATCTGCTGACGCAACTGGCGGCGGTGCTGGCAGTGGGCGGTTCGGCAGTGTGGCCGGAAACCGAGCTGAGCAAGGCGTTGTTCGCCCGTCTGCCGAAGGCAGTCCAGGCGCGGATCAAGCGTGTTGCCGACTGGAACAAGGACGAAGTGGTGTTCGATGCCGTGCTGCATCACGGCCACTCCGACCAGTTGCGCGGCGTCTGCCAGCAGATCGCCCAGCGTGGCGGCGCGATCGTTGGCGTTCAGGGCCTGTCTCAGGGCGAGACCAACATTGCCCTGGAGCGTCTGGTGATCGAACGGGCATTGAGCGTCAACACCGCTGCGGCGGGGGGTAATGCCAGCTTGATGACGATCGGATAAAAGCAGCTACAAGCTGCAAGCTGCAAGCTGCAAGCTGCAAGTAGAAGCCAACTGCTCTTACTTGCAGCTTGAAGCTTGAAGCTTGCGGCTTGTGCCGCCCCATCACCCTTATCTATCTTCCTTCCCCATTTTTATGGGCCTACCTAGACTGCGGCATACTTTCTTTAAGGTAGGCCGCCATGTCCGAGACGCTGCTCAGTTCCCGCAATCTGGCTTTCGAGCTGTACGAAGTCCTCGATGCCGAGGGCCTGACCCGGCGCGAGCGCTTTGCCGAGCACAATCGCGAGACCTTCGACGCCGCAATCGGCACCGCGCGCAACATCGCCGAAAAGTATTTCGCCCCGCACAACCGCAAGGGCGATGAAAACGAGCCGCGCTATGAAGATGGCCAGGCCATTCTGATTCCCGAAGTGAAACCGGCGGTGGATGCCTTTCTCGAGGCCGGCTTCCTCAACGCCGCACGCAGCTTCGAGGCCGGCGGCATGCAATTGCCGACCCTGCTGTCGCAAGCCTGCTTCGCGCACTTTCAGTCCGCCAACGCAGCATCGACCTCATACCCGTTCCTGACCATGGGCGCGGCCAATCTGATCGAGAGCTTTGGCAGCGAAGAGCAGAAACAGCGCTTCCTGCAACCTATGATCGACGGACGTTTCTTCGGCACCATGGCCCTGACCGAGCCGCATGCCGGTTCGTCACTGTCGGATATCCGCACCCGCGCCGAGCCTGCATCCGACGGCACCTATCGCCTGAAGGGCAACAAGATTTTCATTTCCGGCGGCGATCATCCGCTGTCGGAAAACATCGTGCACATGGTTCTGGCCAAACTGCCCGACGCCCCGCCGGGGGTGAAAGGTATTTCGCTGTTTATCGTGCCGAAGTTTCTGGTCAACGACGACGGCAGCCTCGGCCAGCGCAACGATGTGCTGCTCGCCGGCTTGTTTCACAAGATGGGCTGGCGCGGCACCACATCGACGGCGCTTAACTTCGGCGATAACGGCGAGTGCGTCGGCTATCTGGTAGGCAAACCGCACCATGGTTTGAGCTACATGTTCCAGATGATGAACGAAGCACGAATCGGCGTCGGCATGGGCGCGGTGATGCTCGGCTATGCCGGTTACCTGTATTCACTGGAGTATGCGCGTGAGCGGCCGCAGGGTCGCGTACCGGACAGCAAGGATCCGACGACGGCGCCGGTGGCGATCATTCAGCACGCCGATGTCAGACGCATGTTGCTGACGCAGAAATCCTACGTCGAAGGGGCTTTTGACCTCGGCCTGTATGCCGCGCGTTTGTTCGATGACACCACCACGCTGGAAACCGAAACCGAACGCAAACAGGCTCATGAGCTGTTGGACCTGCTGACGCCGATCGTCAAATCCTGGCCTTCGGAGTTCTGCCTCAAAGCCAACGAACTGGCGATCCAGATTCTTGGCGGCCACGGCTACACCCGTGAGTACCCCGTGGAGCAGTACTACCGCGACAACCGCCTGAACCCGATCCACGAAGGCACCCACGGCATCCAGTCGCTGGATTTGCTTGGGCGCAAACTGGCGCAGAACGGTGGCGCCGGTCTCAAGCAGCTGATTCGATTGATCGCCAACACGGCCGAACGTGCCACTGCGTACGATTCGTTGACCACCCTGCGCGAACCGCTGGAAAAACTCGTTGCCCGCCTGCAAACAGTGACCATCGGCCTGCTCACCGATCTGGCCCAAGGCAAGGTCAACAGCAGCCTGGCGAACTCGGCGCTGTACCTGAAAGTGTTCGGTCACGCAGTGATCGGCTGGCGCTGGCTGGAGCAGGCGATCCGCGCCGAGGAAGGCCTGGCCAAAGGGAATGCGGCGGATGTCAACTTCTATAAGGGCAAGTTGCAGGCGGCGCGGTATTTCCTGACATGGGAAGTGCCGGGTTGCCAGCATGAGCTGGACTTGCTGGAGGCGCGGGATGATACGTGTCTGGCGATGCAGGACGCGTGGTTCTAAAAGCAAAAGATCGCAGCCTTCGGCAGCTCCTACAGGAAACGCATTCCAATGTAGGAGCTGCCGAAGGCTGCGATCTTTTGATCTTGATCCTTTAGCTCAACTTGAACCCACCCATCTGCCGCGCCAGATCATCCGCCAGTTTCTGCAACATCTGGCAGTCTTCGCGACAAGCCCTGACCTCCCCCGCCGTCGCCCGTGCCAGATCGGAAATCCCCTGCACGTTGCGGTTGATCTCTTCAGTCACCGCGGACTGCTCTTCGGTTGCCGTCGCCACCTGATGGTTCATATCGCTGATGCGCTCGACCTGGCCGGTGATCGCCGTCAGCGACGCACCGGTGCGCTGGCTCGATTCAACCCCGGTGCCGGTCGCGGATTGGCCGGTGCGCATCGAAGACACGGCGTTCTCCGCGCCTTGCTTGAGGCTGCCGATCATCAGCTGGATCTCATCGGTCGAGGCCTGGGTCCTGCGCGCGAGGGTGCGCACTTCATCGGCGACCACCGCGAAGCCACGGCCCATGTCGCCAGCGCGGGCGGCTTCGATGGCGGCGTTGAGTGCCAGCAGATTGGTCTGTTCGGAAACGCCACGAATCACCGCCAGCACCGAATCGATCGACGCCACTTGCTGCGCCAGCTCACCCACCGCCCCTGCCGCCACGCCGATCTCATCGGACATGCTTTCGATATGACGGATCGAGCCACCGACCACTTCCCGTGCCTGCAACGCCTCATCGCGCGCGGTTTGCGAGGCAAGCGCGGCGTTGCCAGCGTTCTGCGCGATTTCCTGCACGGTCAGGCCCATTTCGTGGACGGCGGTGGCTACCATGTCGGTCATTTCCTGCTGCCGGCCGGAACGCTCGGCGGTGTTGTCCACCACCGTCGCCACTTGCCCCACGGCCGTGCGCAGGCGCTCGCTGGTGGTCAGCACTTCACCGATCATCGCGCGCTGGCTGTCGAGGAAACGGTTGAAGCCGCGCGCGAGGTCGCCCAGCTCATCGGCACGGCTGGAATCTAACCGGTGAGTCAAATCTCCACCACCGCTACCGATGGCCACCAGCGCCCGTGTTACTTGTCGAATCGGTCGTACCAGCCCCTGCGCCAGCCACACCACCAACGCCAGGCAGACCAGCGCCACCACCAGACCGATGCCGCCACTCATCCACATCGCTTTCCGTGCTTCGGCGTAGATCTGCGACTGCGGCACTTCGGCCACCAGCGTCCAGCCGAGATCGCGCAGCGGCAGGCTGAAGGCGAGGAAGTCTTCACCGTCGCGCTGGAAGCTACTGTTGACCGCCTCCTTGTGCCCCATCAGCGCTTGCGCCGCATTGGCGCCGATCTGCTCGGTCAAGGTGCGTTTACCGCTGAACTGCGCCTCAGGATGGACCTGAATCAAACCGTCGGAACGCACGAGATAGACCTTGCCGCGTTCACCGAAACTGAAGTTGTGGATCAGCTCCGACAGCTCTTTCATGCTCAGCCCCAGCCCGGCGACACCGACGACTTTGCCGGCCTGCTCGACCTTCAGATCGATGAACAAGGCCAGCTCGCCCGTGGCGCCGTCGTTGTCGATATTCAGCGTGCGCGGCTGATTGCTGTCGAGAAAGGAATAGAACCAGGCGTCGGCCGGTTTCGCGCGACTGAGGGTGCGGTCCAGGCCTTTTTCAGTGATGTAGTGATTGGATTCGGTGCCGATAATCAGCGCAGTGAAGGCCTTGTGTTCGGCGCGGATGCCTTCCAGATACTGCGCGAAGAGCGCAGTTTTGCTGCTGTCCTCGCCTGTCGCCAGCCAGTCACGCACCATGGTGTTGCTGGCGATGTCCTTGGCGGCGGTGAGCGGCTGCACGAGGATGCGTTCGATATCGTTGCGCGTCGCTTCGATACTCGACGGCAGCGCTTGTTCGACCAGATAGCTCTGGGCGAGGCGGTTGACCACCAGGGTATAAATGCCAACCACAATCACGATGCTGATCAGCAGGGCCGCGCCCATGCCGAGAATCAACTGCCACTGAATACTGCGTCGCCACCACTGCATGGAGCACCCCCAAGGAATAAGTGGCCGAAACACTGCAACAGCCGTGCCGATTGTATACATGCCAACCGACAATCTATTCCCTGGTTGTGCGCAACCTCATCAGCCCTGACTGATGGTCTTGGCAATCGTCTCGACCGTGGCGCTGACTTGCTCTTGATAACGCTCGAGTTCTTCTTTGTGCTGCTTTTTCATTTCGATCTGCTGCGAGCATAGATTCATCGCCGCGAGCACCAGCAAACGGTCGCCGATCAGCGTCGGGTATTTGCGCTTGGTGTCTTCCAGCGCTGCCTTGAGCATCATCGCCGCGTCCAGCAGGGTCTGTTCTTCCCCGGCCGGTGCCTTGATCGAATAGTCCTCGCCGAGAATGGAGATGACTTTTACCCCTGCTGTGCCGTGGTTCATGCGCTGACAGGACCGGCATTGACGCGATCAACCAGCGCCTGAATGCGCGCGGCGGTGGCGCCGTGTTTTTCTTCCTGTTCCATCAGGTTCAGTTGCAGGTTTTCGTTTTCATCCTTGGCCTGGGCCAGTTCCGTGGACAGGGTCTGGTTGGTCTGCAGCAAGGTCTGGTTCTGTTGCACCAGGTCGCTGACGAGCTGTTCCAATTGGCTGAGGGATGCTTCCAACATTTTGATCTTCCAAGCGTTTTTCAAAGGGCGCGTACGATAAAGAAAAGTCACCACGGATGCCAGGGTTAAACCGGCGCAAGGCCTTGATTTTCCTGGGTGGCGAAGCTTCTCGCGAGTTTAAAAGACTGTGATTGATCGATCTGGTTCCTGCACTTCGTCGCTCAAGCCTGTCTGCGACAAATACGCACACCACCTCAAGACTTTAGTCGTATGACCGATAAGTCACCCATACAGCAGTCTCAGCCCGCATGGATGCGGCCCTTTTCGGTATCCGCCCATGTCCCTTCGCAATATGAATATCGCCCCACGGGCGTTCACCGGCTTCGCCCTGATCGGCGGCCTGATGTTGATCCTCGGCGTGTTTGCGCTGAACCAGATGAGCAAGATCCGCGCGGCCGGCGAAGACATCGCTACCGCCAGCGTGCCGTCGATCAAGGCTCTGGACGAATTCACCCAACTGACCCTGCGCCTGCGCGTGCTGTCCTATCGTTTGCTGATCAATCGCGAACCCGACGTGCAGCAGAAAACCATCGAACTGTTCGACCTGCGCAATCGCCAGATCGCCGATGCGCAACGCGCATACGAGCCACTGATCGAAGGCCCGCAGGAGCGTGCGGCGTACGATCAGTACGTGCAGTTGCTGGCGCAGTACCGTCAGCTTGAAGAGCGCATGAAAACCCTGTCGCGCAACAACCAGATCGCCGAGTTGCAACAGATGCTCAACAGCGATTTGCTGAGCAATTCGGAAGCGGTGAACACCGCGCTGGCGCGCTTGCTGGAGATCAACACCCAGCAGATCGCCGAGACTGATCAGGGTGCGAAGGATCAGTACTCGCTGTCGTTCAATCTGGTGGTGACCCTGCTGGTGATCGCCAGCGGCCTGACCCTGCTGTTCGCCTGGTTGCTGACCGTGAGCATTACCAAGCCGATTTCCAAGGCACTCGAGGCGGCGGAAACGATCGCCGAAGGCAACCTGACCCAGCCGATCCATGTCGATGGCCAAGATGAAGCCGGGCGCCTGCTGGCGGCGATGGCGAAGATGCAATCGAAGCTGCGCGACACCCTGCAGCGCATCTCCGGTTCGGCCACACAGCTTGCGTCTGCTGCGGAAGAGCTGAACAGCGTCACCGATGAAAGTGCTCGCGGCCTGACCCAGCAGAACAACGAAATCGAGCAGGCCGCCACTGCGGTCAATGAGATGACCAGCGCCGTCGAAGAAGTCGCGCGCAACGCGGTCAGCACTTCGGAAGCCTCGAAAAACGCCACCACTTCGGCGGGCGACGGCCGTGATCTGGTGCAGGAAACCGTCAGCGCCATCGAACGCATGAGCGCCGATGTGCAGAGCACCGCGTCCTTGATCGGCGACCTGGCCAATGAATCCCGCGACATCGGCAAGGTGCTCGACGTGATTCGTGGCCTCGCCGATCAGACCAACCTGCTGGCATTGAACGCAGCAATCGAAGCGGCCCGTGCCGGTGAGGCCGGTCGTGGTTTTGCCGTGGTGGCCGACGAAGTGCGCGCCCTGGCCCATCGCACCCAGCAGTCGACCAGCGAAATCGAACGCATGATCGGCAGCATCCAGAGCGGCACCGAACACGCCGTGGATTCGATGCGCAACAGCACCGAGCGCGCCGAATCGACCTTGAATATCGCCCGTGGCGCCGGGATGTCGCTGGACACCATCAACAGCGCCATCGTCGAAATCAACGAGCGCAACCTGGTCATCGCCAGCGCTGCCGAAGAGCAGGCGCAGGTGGCGCGGGAAGTCGATCGCAACCTGGTCAATATCCGCGATCTGTCGGTGCAGTCGGCAACCGGCGCCAATCAGACCAGCGCGGCGAGCAATGAGCTGTCGCGCCTGGCGCTGGATTTGAACAACATGGTTGGGCGGTTCAGCCTGTAACACTCCTCGCTGGAGCTTCCCCTGTGGTGAGGGGATTTATCCCCGTTGGGTGGCGAAGCCGCCCCAAAAGCAGCGTATGCGGTTCCCTTTAAGGATCCGCGTACAGCGGTTTTACGACGGCTGCGCCGCCGAACGGGGATGAATCCCCTCGCCACAGTCATCACTCGCCGCATTTCCAGAGTGATTCTGCACAAAAGCTTTTTGACAGCATCACATTTCAACAGGTTAGAATCGCTGGCACGCAGACTGCATGGTCAGTTTGTGCCTCGTCTTTACGCTTCCGGAGTACTGCCTTTGAATGCGACGACCATCAACAGCCTGTTCTTGATCGGCGCGTTGCTGGTAGGCGCAAGCATTCTTGTCAGTTCTCTTTCTTCACGTCTCGGCATTCCGATTCTGGTCATCATTCTCGCGGTCGGCATGGCGGCCGGGGTCGATGGTGGCGGGATCATTTTCGATAACTACCCGACGGCCTATCTGGTCGGCAACCTCGCCCTGGCAGTGATCCTGCTCGACGGCGGCTTGCGTACGCGAGTGTCGAGTTTCCGCGTGGCGTTATGGCCGGCGCTGTCGCTGGCCACGGTCGGGGTGTTGATCACCACCGGGCTGACCGGCATGGCCGCTGCGTGGCTGTTCGACCTCAATCTGATTCAGGGCCTGCTGATCGGCGCCATCGTCGGCTCGACCGACGCCGCTGCGGTGTTCTCGCTGCTCGGCGGTAAAGGCCTCAACGAACGGGTCAGCGCCAGTCTGGAAATCGAATCCGGCAGCAACGACCCGATGGCGGTGTTTCTCACCGTGACCCTGATCGACATGCTCGCCAGCGGCGAAACCGGCCTGCACTGGAGCCTGCTGACCCACCTGATCCGCGAGTTCGGCATCGGTGGCGTGATCGGTCTGGGCGGCGGCTGGGTGATGCTGCAACTGGTCAACCGCATCAATCTCGCCGCCGGGCTCTATCCGATCCTGATCATTGCTGGCGGTCTGGTGGTGTTCGCGCTGACCAACGCCTTGCACGGCAGTGGTTTCCTCGCCGTGTACCTGTGCGGTCTGGTGATCGGCAACCGCCCGGTGCGTAGCCGCCACGGCATTCTGCACATGCTCGACGGCATGGCCTGGCTGGCGCAGATCGGCATGTTCCTGGTGCTGGGCCTGCTGGTCACGCCCCACGATCTGCTGCCGATCGCCCTGCCCGCCCTCGGTCTGGCGCTGTGGATGATTCTGTTCGCGCGGCCGCTGTCGGTGATGGTCGGCCTGCTGCCGTTCAAGGCCTTTCACGGTCGCGAAAAAGCCTTTATTTCCTGGGTCGGCCTGCGCGGCGCGGTGCCGATCATTCTCGCGGTATTCCCGCTGATGGCCGGGCTGCCGCAAGCGCAGTTGTATTTCAATCTGGCGTTCTTCATCGTGTTGGTGTCGCTGCTGGTGCAGGGCACGAGCCTGCCGTGGGTGGCCAAGCTGCTCAAGGTGACGGTGCCGCCGGAACCCGCGCCGATTTCCCGGGCGGCACTGGAAGTGCACGTCACCAGCGAGTGGGAACTGTTCGTTTACAAGCTCGGCGCGGAGAAATGGTGCATCGGTTCGCCCCTGCGTGAGCTGAAAATGCCCGAAGGCACACGCATCGCGGCGCTGTTTCGTGGTCAGCAACTGCTCCATCCGTCGGGTAGTACGGTGCTGGAAGTCGATGATTTGCTGTGTGTTATTGGCCATGAACACAACTTGCCGGCCCTCGGCAAACTGTTCAGCCAGGCACCGCAACGCGGCCTCGATCTGCGTTTCTTCGGCGACTTCGTGCTCGAAGGAGACGCCCAGCTTAAAGCGGTTGCAGCGCTGTATGGCTTGCCGGCCGAAGGCATCGATCCGGACATGACTCTGGGCGCGTTCATCGCGCAAAAAGTCGGGGGTGCCCCCATCGTCGGCGACCAGGTGGAGTGGAACAACACCCACTGGACGGTGGCGGTCATGGACGGGAACAAGATCGGCAAAGTGGGCGTCAGATTCCCCGAAGGAAGTCGCCCGGGCCCCGGACTCTTCCTCTAAACTGCTCCCACTCTCACTTGCTTGACCGGTCTCTATGCCTACCCTGCGCTCCTTTTTCGCCGCGGCCCTGCTGGGCCTCAGTCTTGTCGTCGGCCCGCTGCATGCTGCCGAACCACCGTCCAGCGATGCCGTGCAGGCCAGCCTCGACAAGCTGGCCGACAGCAAACTGCCGGACGCCGACAAGAAGACCCTGCAGACCGTGCTGCAGAACACCCTCAATCAGCTGAACAACCAGCGTGATTACGAGCAGAAACTGATCGATCTCAAGCGTCAGCTGGCCAACGCGCCGAAGCAGACGATTGAAAATACCCGCGAACTCAGCCGCCTCAAGGCCACCGCACCGGTGCCGGTCGCGCAGCGTTTTCCGAAGGAGTCGATTCAGCAACTGGAGCAGATCCTTACCGATCGCTCGACCCAGCAGAGCGATCTGCAAAAAGCCCTGGCCGAAGCCAACAGCCTGATCATCACCGCGCAGACTCGCCCCGAGCGCGCTCAGGCGGAGATTTCCGCCAGCCAGACGCGCATCCAGCAGATCAACACCATCCTCAAATCCGGCAAGGACACCGGCAAAACGGTCACCGCCGAACAGCGCGACCAGTTGAACGCCGAACTCGCCGCACTCAATGCGCTGATTCCACTGCGCCGCCAGGAACTGGCCGGCAACACCCAGTTGCAGGATCTGGGCAATGCCCAGCACGATTTGCTCTCGGAGAAATCCGATCGCCTCGACCGCGAGATCCAGGAACTGCAAACCCTGATCAACCAGAAACGTCTGGCGCAGTCGCAGGAAACCGTTACCCAGCAATCGATCGAAGCGCAGAAGGCCGGCGGCAGCAGCCTGCTGGCGAGCGAGAGCGCGACCAACCTCAAGCTTTCCGACTATTTGCTCAAGAGCACCGACCGTCTCAACGAAGTCACGCAGCAGAACCTGCAGACCAAACAGCAACTCGACACCCTGACCCAGAGCGATTCGGCGCTGGACGAGCAAATCAACGTGCTCAAGGGCAGCCTGCTGCTGTCGAAAATCCTCTATAAACAGAAGCAGGCGCTGCCGCACTTGAAGGTCGACCGCGACCTCGCCGACCAGATTGCCGATATTCGCCTGTATCAGTTTGATGTCAGCCAGCAGCGGGAGCTGCTGAGCAACCCGGCGACCTACGTCGACAATCTGCTGGCCACGCAGCCGCCGGAGCAGGTCACCCCGCAGTTGCGCAAGAGCCTGCTCGATCTGGCCAACACCCGCGCTGATCTGCTCGAGCGGCTGAACCGCGAGTTGAGCGCGATGCTCAACGAATCGATCACCCTGCAGCTCAACCAGAAACAATTGCTGAGCACCGCGCAAAGCCTGCGCGCGACCCTCGACGAACAGATGTTCTGGATCCCCAGCAACAAACCGCTGGACGTGGAATGGATGCGCGGTGTGCCCGAGCGCCTGGAGCGGCAGGTCAACACCCTGCCCTGGGCGTCGAGCCTGAGCGAACTGACTGACGGCCTGACCCAGCGCCCGCTGCTGTTCCTGCCATTGGCGCTGCTGATCGGCGCCCTGTTGTGGCGACGCAAGGCGCTGTACGGAAGACTCAACAAGGTTCACCAGGACATCGGCCACTTCAAGCGCGACAGCCAGTGGCACACGCCGCAGGCGATTCTGATCAACATCCTGTTGGCAATGCCGGTGGCGCTGGGTCTGGCGCTGTGCGGCCTGGCCCTGCAGATCGACGCGCGCGGGCAGAACGCCAATATGGGCGCGGCGCTGTTGCAGATGGGCCAGGCCTGGCTGGTGTTCTACACCGCATACCGGATTCTTGCGCCGGGTGGCGTGGCGGAATTGCACTTCCGCTGGGAAAAACCGCAAGTCGAGTTCCTTCAGGGCTGGGTGCGTCGACTCGGCCTGGTAGTAATGGCGCTGGTCGCCGTGGTAGCCGTCGCCGAGCTGCAACCAGCGGCGCTGGCCGATGACGTGCTCGGCATGCCGGTGGTGCTGACCTGCTACGCCTTGATGGCGTGGCTGCTCAGTCGCCTGCTGATCAGCAGCCCGACGCACCAGAACGCTTCGCTGTTCCGCAAAGCCGTTGGGGTGATGTTCACCCTGCTGCCGATCGCGCTGTTTGTCGCGGTGTGCTTCGGCTACTACTACACCGCGCTGAAACTCAGCGACCGCTTGATCAATACCCTGTACCTGCTGATGTTCTGGCTGGTGATCGAGGCCACCTTCGTGCGTGGCCTGAGCGTTGCCGCGCGGCGTCTGGCTTACCAGCGCGCGCTGGCCAAACGGCAGGCGGCGAAAGAGGCTGGCGACGGCGAAGCGGTGATCGAAGAGCCGACCCTGGACATCGAAAAGGTCAACGAACAGTCCCTGCGCCTGATCCGCCTGGCCCTGCTCGGCGGTTTCATCGCGGCGCTGTACTGGGTCTGGTCGGACCTGATTTCGGTGTTCTCGTATCTGGACAACATCACCCTTTACGAATACACCAGCGGCACCGGCGCCAACATGAGCATGGTGCCGATCAGCATCGGCGACATGCTCGGCGCGCTGATCATCATCGGCATCACCTTCGCGCTGGCGCGCAACTTGCCCGGCCTGCTCGAAGTGTTCGTGCTGTCCAAGCTCAATCTGGCCCAGGGCAGCGCTTATGCAACAACCACGCTGCTGTCCTACGTGATTGCCGGCGTTGGTTTCGTCACCACCCTGTCGACCCTCGGCGTCAGTTGGGACAAGTTGCAGTGGCTGGTGGCGGCGCTGTCGGTGGGCCTCGGTTTCGGTATGCAGGAGATCTTCGCCAACTTCATCTCCGGCATCATGATCCTCTTCGAACGCCCGGTGCGAATCGGCGACACCATCACCATCGGCAACCTCTCGGGCACGGTGAGCAAGATCCGCATCCGCGCCACGACCATCACGGATTTTGACCGCAAGGACATCATTGTCCCGAACAAGACGTTCATCACCGGGCAACTGATCAACTGGTCGCTGACCGACACCATCACCCGCGTCACGCTGAAACTCGGCGTCGATTACGGTTCGGATCTGGACCTGGTCAAGGAACTGCTGCTCAAAGCGGCCCGGGAGAACCCGCGTGTGCTCAAAGAACCTGAGCCGCACGTGTACTTCCTCAACTTCGGCGAAAGTACCCTCGACCACGAACTGCGCATGCATGTGCGCGATCTCGGTGACCGCAACCCGGTGCTGGATGAGGTCAACCGCTTCATCAATCGCGAGTTCAAGAAGCAGCACATCAACATCTCGTTCCGGCAGATGGAGGTTTATCTGAAGAACCTGCACGGCCAGGAATACAAGATGGTGCCTGTGGAACCCGAGAACAAAACCATCGTGCCGATCGTCGACGGGCAGAAACCGTCGCAGGAACCGCCACCGAGCAAACTCGACTAACCGACATGGTCCCAGCAGAATGCTCGGACATTCTGCTGGAGCCGGCCCGTGAAAGCCCTCGACGAACTGACTTTCGACAACCGCTTTGCCCGCCTGGGCGACGCGTTCTCCGCGCACGTGCTGCCCGAACCGATCGACAATCCGCGTCTGGTGGTCGCCAGCCCGGCCGCTCTGGCCTTGCTTGATCTCGATGCGGCCAGCGCCGAAACCGAAGAATTCGCGCAACTGTTTGGCGGCCACAAGCTGTGGGCCGACGCCGAGCCACGGGCGATGGTGTATTCCGGCCATCAGTTCGGCGGTTATACCCCGCAACTGGGCGACGGGCGCGGCCTGCTGCTGGGCGAGGTGTACAACAACGCCGGCGAGCATTGGGACCTGCACCTCAAGGGCGCCGGACAGACGCCCTTTTCGCGCATGGGCGATGGCCGCGCGGTGCTGCGCTCATCAATTCGCGAGTTTCTCGCTTCCGAAGCGCTGTACGCGCTGAACATCCCGTCTTCACGGGCCGCCTGCGTGATTGGCTCCGACACGCCGGTCTGGCGGGAAAAGCAGGAACGCGCGGCGATGGTGCTGCGTCTGGCGCCGAGCCATATCCGCTTCGGCCACTTCGAATATTTCTACTACACCAAGCGCCCCGAGCAGCAGAAACAGCTCGGTGAGCATGTGCTGGCGATGCATTTCCCCGAATGCCTCGAACAACCTGAACCGTATCTGGCGATGTTTCGCGAGATCGTCGAGCGCAACGCCGAGCTGATCGCCAAGTGGCAGGCTTATGGCTTCTGCCACGGCGTAATGAATACCGACAACATGTCGATCCTCGGCATCACCTTCGACTTCGGCCCGTTCGCCTTCCTCGATGACTTCGACGCGCATTTCATCTGCAATCACTCCGATGATCAGGGCCGCTACTCGTTCAGCAATCAGGTGCCGGTGGGCCAGTGGAACCTCAGCGCCCTCGCCCAGGCACTGACGCCGTTCATCAGCGTCGAGGCCCTGCGGGAAACCCTCGGCTTGTACCTGCCGCTGTTCCAGGCGCACTACCTCGACCTGATGCGCCGCCGCTTCGGCTTCACCACCGCCGAGGACGACGATCAGCAACTGCTGGAAAACCTGCTGCAACTGATGCAGAACAGCGGCGTCGACTACACGCTGTTCTTCCGCCGCCTCGGTGAAGAGTCAGCCGAACAGGCCATCGCCCGCCTGCGCGACGATTTTGTCGATATCAAAGGTTTCGATGCCTGGGGCGAACGCTACGTCGCCCGGGTCGGCCGCGACGGCAATGCCGATCAGGCACAACGCCGCGCACGGATGCATGCCGTCAATCCGCTGTACATCCTGCGCAATTATCTGGCGCAAAAGGCTATTGATGCGGCGGAACAAGGGGATTATGCCGAGGTACGCCGACTGCATGCGGTGCTGAGCAGACCGTTCGATGAGCAGCCGGGAATGGAAAGTTACGCCGAGCGACCGCCGGAGTGGGGAAAGCATTTGGAGATCAGTTGTTCTTCGTAGGCGCTTCAGCTTAGCGGGTCGATTGCACTGATTACACGGTCGACGATGTCAGACATTGTCACGTCATCCAGTCGCTCGATGAATTTGGCCGTGCCGTCTCGTACCCGTTGTTCTATGTCAAAACTGCGAACCTGATTACACACCGCTACACCATTGGTTTCGTGGCCAGTAATGGCGACCGCCAAACCCATATTCCGGCTGAAATTCCCACCGCCAGTAACAGGCACCGTCATGCTCACGCCCAATGCGTTGATCTCTCTGGGCGTGATCACCACAAAGCGATGTCTGTTCATCATCTCCCGCCCCGCCACTGGGTTTGGATCAATCCAGTAAACGTCACCCCGCTGAGGGGGCTGTCGGCGCACCATCAACCCAGCTCCCGGCCGACAGAATCACCTTCAAGGGTCTCGCTAGTCTGGGCGTTAAGTTTCTGCAATTCTTCTGCGCCTTCGAGTAGCTCTGACAAACTATAACGCTTACGCGTAGCGGCTACGGCTGGACGAGCAATCAGTTCGCCATCGACCACATTCAGCTCTAGCTGTGCGCCAACCTCCAGATGCAACAACTTTAAAAGCGTGGGCGGAATCGTAATGACGGCAGCGCCGCCTTGGCGGCGTATCTTGGAAGTTACGGACATTATGTCGCTCCGATTTGATGCATAGGAATCATCGACTCCTGGATTAGTGCAACAAAAGTAGCACGCAGATAAAGACAAAGCGATCTTCTCACGACAAGCGTAAAACGCCGAATTGGTCTTCAGACTAGCCATCGATCCCGGAACGGTTTTGAGAAAAATGTGAGCAGTTGCGACATTGATAAGTTGGCAGATCGACTCCAAATCAGTTCTATAGACTGCCTATCAGAGAACCAATCATGACCACCCCACTCCTCATCCCCTGCCCCTCCTGCAACGGCCTCAACCGCATCCCCGCCGAGCGCCTGGCTGACCAGCCCAAATGCGGGCGCTGCAAGTCTGCGGTGCTGTTGAGCAAACCCTTCGAACTCAAACAAGGCGATTACGCCAGTCAGATCAAGGGCGATCTGCCGTTACTGGTGGATGTCTGGGCGGACTGGTGCGGGCCGTGCAAGTCGTTCGCGCCGGTGTTTGAGCAGGCTGCGGCGCAGTTGGCGGGCAAGTGTCGGCTGGCCAAGCTCGACAGCGAGGCGAACCAGCAGTTGTCGGCGCAGTTGGGGATTCGCTCGATTCCGAGTCTGATTCTGTTTAAAAACGGCAGGGAAGTGGCGCGGCAGAGCGGTGCGTTGCCATTGCCGCAGTTGATGGCGTGGCTGCGTAGCCAAGGCATCTGACCCAACACAGACCACCCTGTGGGAGCGAGCCTGCTCGCGAAGGCGGTCGATCATTCAGCGCCGATTTTGAATGTGCCGGCCTCTTCGCGAGCTGGCTCGCTCCCACAGGATTTGCGTGTGAGTGGGAAATCAGTGGTCTTCCAGCAGATTGTGTAGTTCCACAAACTGCTGGGTCAGCTTGTGCCGTGGATCGAGGTGGATCAGCGGCATGCTGGCCTGGTGTGACTCGCGCATGCGCACCGAACTGCTCAGGTACACCGGCAATACCGGCAAGCCTTCGGCGATCAACTCGTCGAGAATCTGCTGCGGCAGGCTGGCCCGCGCCTGAAACTGATTGACCACGATACCTTCGACTTCCAACCCTTCGTTGTGGTCGTCCTTCAATTCCTCGATCTCGGCGATCAGTCCGTACAGGGCCTGACGTGAAAAGCTGTCGCAGTCAAAGGGAATCAACACGCGATCCGCGGCAATCAGCGCCGATACCGCATAAAAATTCAGTGCCGGCGGGGTATCCAGATAAATCCGGTCGTAGTCCTCGGACAATTCGTCGAGCAACTTGCGCAGCTTGTTGATCTTGTGTTTCGCCTCGAGCTTGGGCTGCAGGTCGGCCAGCTCGGCGGTGGCAGTAATGATGTGCAGGTTATCGAACGGGGTTTCGTAGATGTCCGCCTGATTCTTTTTCGAGAACGGCCCGGACGACAGCGTCTGTTTGAAGAAATCGGCGATGCCCATCGGGATATCGTCGCCGGTGAGCCCGGTCAGATACTGAGTGGAATTGGCCTGGGCATCGAGGTCGACCAACAACGTGCGATAACCCTCGCTGGCGCTGACCGCCGCCAGATTGCAGGCGATGCTGGATTTGCCCACGCCACCTTTCTGATTGAACACCACGCGCCGCATGACCAAACCTCCGTGTATCAAAGAATGACCGAGTGTAGTTGGCGGTGACTGCGCTTCGCTACCTTCACCGACATGGACTACGTCGTCAGGTGTAAAAATCGACGCCCAGGCATGGAAAAAACCGCCAGCCATCCCAGAGACACCTGACAGACACGCCGCGTCAAATCTGGATAATGGCCAAGTGATAGCCATGCAGCGAACCGCTCGGTACATTTTGTTGGGCAAAATGTAACCAACATTTGCTACACACCCGTCGCACCGGGATAATGCGCGCCACCCGGCGCCCTGCGCCAAGCCAAGCCTGCTGCGGCGCTGGCGACTCAACGCGTCAACGAAAGCCCGCAGGGGCGGGATGAATGTCCGTGATCAACTTCAACATCGCCCAATGGCGCGCGTGGGCCCCGGGGCTCGACAGCGTGGACGCCTGGCAGGCCTGGAGCCGACAACCGGTCGTGCTGCAGAGCAGTGATGCCGCGCCCGATGTGTCGTTTCTGCCGGCCATGCAACGCCGTCGCCTCAGCCGCCTGGCGCGGATGGCCTTCAGCGTTGGCTGGCCGCTGGCCGAAGGCCGGGACCATCTGCCGCTGGTGTTCGTCTCGCGGCACGGCGAAACCCCACGCACGTTTGAAATCCTCCGCGATCTGGCCACCGAACAGCCCTTGTCGCCGACCCAATTCAGCCTTTCAGTGCATAACGCGATCATCGGTTTGTGGTCGATCATGCGCGGTGAAACCAGCGAAATGACCGCCCTCGCGGCGGCTGGCGATGGCCTTGAACACGGCATGCTCGAAGCGGCGGCATTGCTTGATGAAGGCGCCCCGGCGGTGCTGCTGGTGATCACCGAAGAACAACCGCCCGAGGCGTACTCGCAATGGGTCGATGACGTGCCGTTCCCTTACGCGCTGGGTTTATTGCTCACACCCGGTACCGACTGGCGGCTGACCCTGAACAGCAGCACCGAAACCCGGTCCAAGGCGCACTGGCCGCACGCGCTCAACCTGCTGCGAACCCTGCTCGGCCAGCAAACTGACTGCCAACATGCGTGGAAAAATCGTGTATGGACCTGGCATCGCAACCCGTGACCGCCAAACACCGCGACGCCTACTACTGGCGCCTGCTGGCCACTGCTGCGAGCTTCGCCTTGTTCGGGCTCGGCGGGCTGTGTCTGCGCCTGCTGGTATTTCCGCTGCTCGGCTGCCTGCCCGGTGACGCGCTGGTCCATCGCCTGCGCGCGCGGCGTACGGTCAGTCGCTTGTTCTGGTTTTTCGTGCGTTTCATGGCCCGCACCGGCGTGCTCACTTACGACATCGAGGGTGCCGAGCGCCTCGGTCGGCCAGGGCAGATGATCATCGCCAACCACCCGTCGCTGATCGATGTGGTGTTTCTCATCGGTCTGGTGCGCCACGCCAATTGCGTAGTGAAGAAAACCCTCTGGGAAAACCCGTTCACCCGTGGCCCGCTGCGCCGTACCGAGTACATCAGCAACGACGGCAGCATGGATATGCTCGACGCAGCCGCGCAGTCGTTGCAGGACGGCCAGACCCTGATCATCTTCCCCGAAGGCACGCGCACCCAGCCGGGGCAGGCGCCGGCCTTTCATCGGGGCGCGGCGGCGATTGCCCTGCGCGGTGCGAAAATCGTTACCCCGGTGATCATCAAGGTCAGCCCGACCACCCTGACCAAAGCCGAGCCGTGGTATCGCATCCCCCATCGCCGCGTGCACTTCAGTTTTCGCGTGGGGGCCGATATAGACCCACAGACCTTCGCCGCGCAAGGCCCCGCACCGCAGGCCTCGCGCAAGCTCAACGATTATTTGCATGACTATTTCATTAAGGAGCTCGCCGCAGATGAGCGATCAGAACACCGCTAGCCTGATGCGTGACATCAAACTGCTGATCATCGACGCCTTGGGCCTCGAAGACATCAGCCCCGAGGACATCGGCGACGAGCAGACATTGTTCGGCGAAGGCCTCGGCCTGGACTCCGTGGACGCGCTCGAACTGGGCCTGGCGATCCAGAAAAAATACGGCATCAAGATCGACGCCGATGCCAAAGACACCCGCAACCATTTCACCGACGTGGCCAGCCTTGCGGCATTCGTCACGGCAAAACAGGCAGCTTGAGACCGGACCATGCAAACTCGTGACGATATTTTCAACACCCTGCGCGATGCCCTGGTCGAGCTGTTCGAGCTGGATCCGGCCCGCGTGAGCATGGACGCCAATCTGTATCAGGATCTGGAAATCGACAGCATCGATGCCGTAGACCTGATCGATCACATCAAACGCCAGACCGGCAAGAAAATCGCCGCCGAAGAATTCAAATCGGTGCGCACCGTCGGAGACGTGGTCGAGGCGGTGTTCCGTCTGGTTCAACCGGCCGCATGAGCCGACTGATCGGCCTGGGCCTGCTGCTGGCCGGTCTGCTGTACCCCTTTGCGGTGTATTTCGGCATGGAGCATTTCGCCCCGTGGCAATTTGCACTGCTGCTGGGCAGCCTGTGGCTGGCGCGCGCCCTGACCGGCGAACGCAAGCCCGGCAGCCTGTGGATGGCGTGCGTGGCGATGGTGTTCTGCCTGCTGCTGGCGGTGTTCGACAGCACGCAGCTGCTGCGCTGGTACCCGGTGCTGATCAGCGCATTCATGCTGGTGCCGTTCGGCGCCAGCCTGAAATACGGCCCGCCAATGGTCGAGCGTCTGGCGCGCTTGCGCGAGCCGGAACTGCCGGAGGTTGCCATTCGCTACACGCGCAAGGTGACGCTGGCCTGGAGCGTGTTTTTCTTCTGCAACGGTTTGTGCGCCGCCCTCCTCACCCTGTGGGCGCCGCTGGATTGGTGGATGTTGTACACCGGCCTGATCTCCTATGGATTGATCGGCCTGATGTTTGCCATTGAATGGCTGATACGACAACGGGTAAGAGGCCGTACATGAATTGGATAAAACTTGAGCAGCTGTTGCTCAAGGCACTGCCGGCACGGGCGATCTGCCAGGCGCCGGCACTCGATCACACGCAACTGCGAGCGCAGGCCTTGAGCGTCGCCGCGGGTCTGCAAAGCCGAGGCGTGAACAGGCTGGCCGTGCATCTGGAGGATGCCGCCGACCTCGCCATCGCCCTGTTCGGCGCGTGGCGTGCCGGCGTCAGCGTGTTGCTGCCGGCGGATCTGCAAGCGCAGACGCGTCAGCGCTGGTCGCAGGAAGTCGATCTATGGCTGACCGATCAACCGGATGACGCCCAGTTGCACAACTTCACTCAGCCCGGCCTGGCCGGTGCACAACTGGATCTCGATCAATGCCGCCTGAGCCTGTGCACTTCCGGCTCCAGCGGCGAGCCCAAGCGCATCGACAAGACCCTGCGCCAATTGGCCAACGAGGTCGAAGCGCTGGAACAGTTGTGGGGCGCAGACCTCGATGACGCCTGCATCATCGGCAGTGTCGCCACGCAACACATCTATGGCCTGCTGTTTCGTGTGTTGTGGCCATTGTGCGCCGGGCGCCCGTTCGTGCGCCGGCAACTGGCGTTCTCCGAAGACTTGCAGCGCGCCAGCCGCGAATACCCGGCCTTCGCCTGGGTCGCCAGCCCGGCGCTGCTCAAGCGCATGGGCGACAACCTCGACTGGCAAGCCCTGAGCGCGGTGCGCCGGGTGTTTTCCTCCGGGGGCGCGTTGCCGTCGGAAGCGGCGCAAAGCCTGCACCAGCGCTTGCAACAATGGCCGACAGAAATCCTCGGCAGCTCGGAAACCGGCGGCATTGCCTGGCGTCAAGGCGAGTCGTTGTGGCAGCCGTTTGCTGGCGTCGAACTGAGCCAGGACAGCGACGGCGCCCTGCTGATCGCCTCGCCTTACCTGCCTGCTGGCCATGTCGAACACAGCGCTGACGCCGCGCGCATCGCCGCCGATGGTCGCTTCGAGCTGCTGGGGCGTCTGGACCGCATCGTCAAACTGGAAGAAAAACGCATCTCGCTGCCGATGCTTGAGCATGCCTTGGCAACCCATGACTGGGTCGCCGAGGCGCGCCTCGGTGTCGTGCAGGAAAACCGCGCTTCGCTTGGTGCGCTGCTGGTGCTCAGCGAATCGGGTCTGTTCGCCCTGCGCGAGCACGGCCGCCGT
Organism: Pseudomonas sp. Sample_11; assembly: GCF_004307505.1. Classification (NCBI taxonomy): domain Bacteria; kingdom Pseudomonadati; phylum Pseudomonadota; class Gammaproteobacteria; order Pseudomonadales; family Pseudomonadaceae; genus Pseudomonas; species Pseudomonas sp. Sample_11. The sequence continues at coordinate 21,751 of NZ_RCOD01000021.1, read as the reverse complement.
GAACTGACCGAAACCCTGCGCAAACATCTGAGCCAACATTGCGAAGCCCTCGCCCTGCCCCGACGCTGGCGCCTGCTGCGGCAAATGCCGTTGAACAGCCAGGGCAAACTGGCGCAAGCCGACGTCGAAGCGCTGCTGCTGGCCGCACGGCCGAAAGCCCCCGAAGTGCTGGAGCAGCGCGCAAGCGACGGCGAATGGAGCCTGCAACTCAGCGTGCCGCCGGATCTGGCCTACTTCAGCGGACACTTTCCCAAGGCACCGGTTTTGCCCGGCGTGGTGCAGGTGGAATGGGCGCTGAATCTGGGTCGGCAGTTGCTGAAGCTGGACGGCGCGTTTGCCGGAATGGAAGTGCTGAAATTCCAGCAACTGGTGCGCCCGGGTGATGAAATCCAGCTGCATCTGCGTTTCGATGCCGAGCGCGGCAAGTTGTACTTCACCTATCGCAACGACACGGCGACGTGTTCCAGCGGACGCATTCTCCTGGGGCCTGCCCATGCATAACCCCTGCGCCGTAATCCCGGTGTACAACCATGAAACCGCGATCACCACCGTGGTCGATGCCCTGCTCGCACAAGGTCTGCCGTGCATTCTGGTGGACGATGCCAGCGAGCCGTCCTGCGCGCGGGTGCTCGACACCCTGGCCGAGCGTGACAGGGTTTTCCTGGTGCGCCTGACGGCCAATCAGGGCAAGGGCGGCGCGGTGATGACCGGTCTGCGCGAAGCCTCGCGTCTGGGCTACAGCCATGCCTTGCAGGTCGATGCCGACGGTCAGCACGATTTGCACGACGTCGCGCGCTTCGTCGGCGAATCCCGCGCCCATCCCGAGGCGATGATCTGCGGCTATCCGCTGTTCGACGAGAGCGTGCCGAAAGGGCGTTTGTACGCGCGCTACCTGACCCACGTGATGGTGTGGATCAACACCCTGTCGTTGCAGATTCGCGATTCGATGTGCGGCTTCCGTGTTTATCCGCTGGCGCCGACTCTGGCGGTGATTGACTCGGCCAAGGTCGGCAAGCGCATGGATTTCGACTCGGACATCCTCGTCCGTCTGGCCTGGCGCAATCAGCCGATGCGCTGGCTGCAGACCAGCGTGCATTACCCGTTGGACGGTGTATCGCACTTTCGCCTGTTCCACGACAACGCGCTGATTTCCAGCATGCACACGCGGCTGTTCTTCGGCATGTTGCTGCGTTGGCCGCTGATCCTCTGGCGGCGGTGGAAACCATGAGCGAAGAAGTCGACAAGAAGCACTGGGCCGACCGCGAAGAGCGCGGCAGTTTCCTGCTGATGAAATTCACCGCGTTCGCCGCCAAAGTCCTCGGCCGCCGCCTGCTCAGTCCGTTGCTGTATGGCATCGTCCTGTATTTTTTCCTCTTCGGCCGCGTCGCCCGGCGCAGTGCCTGGCAGTACCAGCAGCGGCTGGCCGAGTGGAGCCGGCGCGACGACTTGCGCCCGAGCCACTGGCGGGTGTTTGGCCAGTTCATGACCTTTGCCGATTCGCTGCTCGACAAGCTCGACGTGTGGAACGGCAAGCTGAGCATCGAGCAGATCGAAATCATCGACCCGGCGCTGCTGCGCAAGCAGTTGCGCGGTAGTCGCGGACAACTGCTGGTCGGCGCGCATCTGGGCAATCTCGAAGTGTGCCGGGCGCTGGCGGAGATCGGCGAAAAGGTCACCATGAACGTGCTGGTGCACACCAAGCACGCCGAGCAATTCAACCGCTTGCTTGGCGAGGCCGGGGCGACCAATCTGCGCCTGATCCAGGTCAGCGAACTCGACCCGGTGATCATGCTGCAACTGCATGAACGACTGGAACGCGGCGAGTGGCTGGCGATTGCCGGCGACCGCGTGCCACTGCATGGCGGGCGCAGCGTGACGGTGGATTTTCTCGGCCATCCGGCGCCATTTCCGCAAGGCCCGTGGTTGCTGGCCGGCCTGCTCAAGTGCCCGGTCAATCTGCTGATATGCCTCAAGCAACCCGACGGCCACTATCGCCTGACCCTCGAACCGTTCGCCGACGCGGTGGTGTGGACACGCCGCGAGCGCGAGCAGGTCATTCATCAGTGGGCCACTCGCTACGCGCAGCGCCTGAGTCACTATTGCCTCGAAGCCCCGCAGCAATGGTTCAACTTTTACCCTTTCTGGAAGACCGATGACGACGCCAACCCATGAGCCGGTAACCTTCGGCGAACGCCCTTTGCGCATCGAAGACGTGCTGGCCCTGGCCAACCGTCAGGCGCCCGTGCACTTGCAGGCTGACGCCGACTATCGCGAGCGCATCGCCAAGGGCGCGCGGTTTCTCGATTCGCTGCTGGACAAGGAAGGTGTGATCTACGGCGTCACCACCGGTTACGGCGATTCCTGCGTGGTCGCGGTGCCGCTGCATCACGTCGAGGCGCTGCCGCGTCATCTCTACACTTTTCACGGCTGCGGCCTAGGCAAACTGCTCGACGCGCAGGCCACCCGCGCGGTGCTGGCGGCGCGTTTGCAGTCGTTGTGTCACGGCGTTTCCGGGGTGCGCGTCGAACTGCTCGAGCGTCTGCATGCGTTTCTCGAATACGACATCCTGCCGTTGATTCCCGAAGAGGGTTCGGTCGGCGCCAGCGGCGATCTGACGCCTCTTTCCTATGTCGCCGCAACCCTGTCCGGCGAGCGCGAAGTGCTGTTCCGTGGCGAACGTCGTCAGGCTGCCGACGTGCATCGCGAGCTCGGCTGGAAACCGCTGGTGCTGCGTCCGAAAGAGGCGCTGGCGCTGATGAACGGCACGGCGGTGATGACCGGCCTCGCCTGCCTGGCTTTCGCCCGCGCCGATTACCTGCTGCAACTGGCCACGCGCATCACCGCGCTGAACGTCGTCGCGCTGCAAGGCAACCCGGAGCACTTCGACGAGCGTCTGTTCGCCGCCAAACCGCACCCGGGGCAGATGCAGGTCGCCGCGTGGCTGCGCAAGGATCTGGCGATCGACGCGCCAACCGCGCCATTGCATCGTCTGCAGGATCGTTACTCGCTGCGTTGCGCGCCGCATGTGCTCGGCGTGCTGGCCGACAGCCTGAACTGGCTGCGCGGCTTCATCGAAACCGAGCTGAACAGCGCCAACGACAACCCGATCATCGATGCCGAAGCCGAGCGTGTTCTGCATGGCGGGCACTTCTACGGCGGGCACATTGCGTTCGCCATGGACAGCCTGAAAAACCTCGTGGCCAACGTCGCCGATCTGCTCGATCGGCAATTGGCGTTGCTGGTCGACGAGCGCTACAACCACGGTTTGCCGAGCAACCTCTCCGGCGCCCCGGCCGAGCGGGCCATGATCAACCATGGCTTCAAAGCCGTGCAGATCGGCACCAGCGCCTGGACCGCCGAAGCGCTGAAAAACACCATGCCGGCCAGCGTGTTCTCGCGCTCCACCGAATGCCACAACCAGGACAAGGTGAGCATGGGCACCATCGCCGCCCGTGATGCGATTCGCGTGCTGGAGCTGACCGAACAGGTCGCCGCCGCCACGCTGCTCGCCGCCAATCAGGGCGTGTGGCTGCGCGCTCAAGCCGCCGATGCGCGTCCGCTGCCGCCGGCACTGGCGGCGATGCACGAAGAACTCGGCAAAGACTTCCCGCCGGTCATCGAAGACCGCGCGCTGGAAGGCGAACTGCGCCTGTGCCTGCAACGCATCGCCGCGCAACACTGGAGGCTGCATGCGTAGTGCCGGAGTGCTTCATGCCGATACCGAGATTCTGGTGCCGTTTTTCGACGTCGACACCATGCACGTGGTCTGGCACGGCCATTACGTCAAATACCTCGAAGTCGCGCGCTGCGCGCTCCTGGACAAGATTGGCCACAACTACACGCACATGGTCGAGTCGGGTTACGCCTGGCCGATCATCGACCTGCAACTGCGCTACGTGCGCAGCGCGGTGTTCGGCCAGCGGCTGAACGTGCGCGCCAGCCTGATCGAGTGGGAAAACCGTCTGAAGATCAACTATCTGATCAGCGACCTGCAGACCGGCGAACGCCTGACCCGCGCCAGCTCCGTGCAGGTCGCTGTCGAAGTCAGCAGCCGCGAGATGCAACTGGCTTCACCCAAAGTCTTCACCGATGCCGTGGAAAGGATGCTGCGATGAATGTGTTTTTCAGAAGCCTTGGCGCACTGACGCTGCTGGCCGTGTCGTCATGGGCCAATGCCTTCGACCTGCAACAACTGAGTGAGCAACTGGCGAAACCGGATGTTATCCACGGCCAGTTCATTCAGGAAAAACACCTGCGCGCCCTGCCGCAGCCGCTGATCAGCAAGGGCAGCTTCGTCCTCGCGAAAAATCATGGCTTGCTGTGGCTGTTGAAAACTCCGCTGCAACAGGATTACCGCATCACCGCCAATGGCATCGCCCGCCGTGACAGCAACGGCTGGCAACTGCTGCCGAACAAGAGCGCCGGCGCCGAGCAGAACCGTTTGTTCCTCGCCGTGCTGCAAGGTGACAGCAGCGGTTTGCAGCGGGATTTCGAACTGGCCCTGAGCGGCACGGCGCAGCAGTGGCAACTGACCCTGACGCCGCGTTCGATGCTGCTCAAGCAAGTGTTCAAGCAGATCAATATCGATGGCGGCGCCCTTGTGCAAACCATCGAGCTGCTGGAAACCCAGGGCGACAGCACCCTGCTGCGCATGCAGGACAGCACGGCCGAGCAACCCCTGAGCGAAGCGGAGCAACATGACTTTGCCGAGTGAACGCAGGCTGCCCTGGCTGTTTCTGAGCCTGCTGCTGGCCGTCGTCGCGCTGGCTGCCTGGCAGTGGCGCGACGGTGCGCCGCTGTCGGCCAATCTCATGGAGCTGGTACCCGGGACCAGTCCAGACGCGCTGGAAGTGCGCGCCGAACAGCGCATGCAAGAACCGCTCAATCGCGAAATGCTGGTGCTGGTCGGTCACGCCGATCGCCAGCAAGCACTGAACATGGCTCAGCAACTGGGCGAACAATGGCAGGCCAGCGGTCTGTTCGAAACCGTGCAATGGAATCTGCAAGCCGACTTGCCGGCGCTGCGCAAGCAATTGCTGCAAGGGCGTTTGGCGATGCTCTCGGCGGATGATCGGCAGCTACTCAGCGAGCACCCCGACGCGTTCATCCAGCAGCGGGTGCAGGCGCTGTTCGATCCGTTCAACGGCTTCACCCTGGTGCCGAGCCAGGACGACTGGCTGGGCCTGACCGGGCGCATCCAGAACAGCCAGCCGAAACACGGCGCGGTGCAACTGGACATTGGCAGCGGCGCATTGGTCGCCGAGGCCGACGGCAAGAGCTGGGTGATGCTGCGTGCGCGCACCACCGGCAATGCTTTCGACATGAACCTGCCGCTGCAAGTGGCAGAGCTGCTCCAGCACAGCCGCGAGCAAGCGGCGCAAAGCGGCGTGCAGTTGCTCGCCGCCAGTGGCCTGCTCTATGCCGCCAACGGCCAGCAACAGGCTACTCGCGAGATGACCTGGGTCGGCGGTGGCGCGACGGTCGGCATTCTGCTGTTGCTGCTGTTGGCGTTTCGCCGCTGGGGCGTGCTGCTGGCATTTGTTCCAGTGCTGGTCGGCATGCTGTTCGGCGCGGTGGCCTGCGTGGCGCTGTTCGGTCACATGCATGTGATGACGCTGGTACTCGGCTCAAGTCTGATCGGCGTTGCCGTCGATTACCCACTGCACTATCTATCCAAGAGCTGGAGCCTCAAGCCCTGGCACAGCTGGCCGGCCCTGCGCCTGACGTTGCCGGGGCTGACCCTGAGCCTGATCACCAGCGTCATCGGCTATCTGGCGCTGGCGTGGACGCCGTTCCCGGCATTGACGCAGATCGCCGTGTTCTCCGCTGCCGGCTTGCTCGGTGCGTATCTGTCGGCGGTCTGCCTGCTGCCGGCGCTGCTGAAAAATGTCCAACTGCGCCCGGCGCAATGGCCGCTGCGCCTGGCCGAACGCCTGATTCATCTGCGTGAGGCGCTGCTCGGTTGCATTCGCACGCCCGCGCTGCTGGCCCTGCTGATCGCCTTCTGCGTCGGCGGCCTGATGCAGTTGCAGAGCAAAAACGACATCCGCCAATGGGTCGGCGCGCCGCAGCATCTGACCGACGAAGCGCAGACCATCGCGCGCATCACAGGGTATCAACCGACCAGCCAGTTCTTCCTGATCCGCGCGGCCAATCAGGAGCAATTGCTTGAGCGCCAGGCAGCGCTGAGCGAGCGCCTGCAGCAACTGGTCAACCTCGACAAACTGCAAGGCTATCTGGCCCTCGATCAACTGGTCAGCGCGCCGAGCCAGCAACAGCAAGTGCGCGAATCACTGAACAAGCTGCCGTCATTCTGGCAACCGCTGCTCGATCTCGGCGTGCCAGTGACGGCGTTGCAAAACGAATTGCAGCAATTGCAGACCCTGCCCGCCGAAGACATCGACGCCGCGCTGGCCGGCCCGCTCGGCGAGCCGTATCGCACACTGTGGCTTGGACCGACTGAAGACGGCGTCGCAGCGATGACCAGTTTGCAGGGCTTGAACAATCCGTCGTTGTTGCGCGTGCAAGCACTCGATTTGCCGGGGGTGGTGCTGGTCGATCGCCTCGGTGACCTGAACAAGGTGTTTGCCGCCACGCAGATCAGCGCTGCCGAACTGAAACTGGCCTCCTGCGTGTTGATCGTGCTGGTGCTGATGCTCCCGTTCGGCCTGACTGGCGCACTGCGCATCGTCGCCCTGCCACTGCTGGCGGCGCTGTGCAGTCTGGCCAGCCTTGGCTGGCTCGGTCAGCCACTGACCCTGTTCAGCTTGTTCGGCCTGTTGCTGGTGACGGCGATCAGCGTCGATTACGCAATCCTCATGCGCGAACAGGTGGGCGGCGCGGCGGTAAGTCTGCTCGGCACCTTGCTCGCCGCCGTCACCACATGGCTATCGTTCGGCCTGCTGGCGGTCTCCAGTACGCCGGCGGTGAGCAATTTCGGCCTGTCGGTAAGCCTCGGCCTGGCGTTCAGCTTCATGCTCGCGCCGTGGGCCGGGCGCCATGAACCGGCTGCGGAGACAAGCGCATGATGGTCTTCGGCTTCTGGTTGCTGGCCTTGGCGCTGTTTGCCCTGGCGACTCGTGTCGGCCGTCACTTCGGCCTGATTCCGATCGTCAGTCAGTTGCTGCTGGCGAGCTTCGGTTTGCCGCTGCTGATGTACTTCTGGATCGAACCGGGCTGGCAGCTCAGCGGCGCACAACTGATCGCCCCGGGCTGGTTGAAAAACCTCTACAGCCTGAGTTTCGCCTTGCTGCTCGGGCACATCCTCAGCGATGTCATCGATCTGCGTCTGGATCGCCAGAGCGTAAAAATCGCTGTGCCGAGTTTCGCTGTGCCGTTCGCTTGCGGGCTGGCGGTTGCGTACTGGTTGCTGCCAGCGCAGCCGTGGCTCAATGCACTGGCCATCGGACTGGTCTTCGCCATAACGGCGATCCCGGTGCTGTACCTGTATCTGCGTCACATCGATTACCCGCCCGCTGCCACACGGCGTCTGGTGCAAACCGCGATCCTTATCGATCTGACCTGCTGGACGCTGTTCGGCCTCGCCCAGGGCAGCCTGCACTTGAGCAGCCTGTTGCTGCCCGTGGCCATGGCCGGCGTGCCACTGCTTTTGCACCTGCTGCGCGTGCGTCGCCCGCTGACCTACAGCCTCGGCTTCTTCGCCCTGCTGGTCATGGCCGAGCATTACAAACTCAACGCGCTGATTTTCGGCATCGGCTATCTGCTGTGCATGGCGCTGCTGAAAGTGCCGTTGGTGCTGCCGTTGCCGGCACGCTGGATGAGCCGCTTGCAGACGTGGATCGCGATCCCGCTGATCCTCACGTTCGGTATCGTCCAGATCGACGTGCACAGCGCCCTCGCCAGCCTTGGCGCCGGGCAGTGGGCGGCGCTGCTGCTGTTGCCGATTGCCAGTAAACTGCTGGGCAACTGGCTCGGCCTCGGTTGGGCGGGCGCCTCGTTCGCTGGCGCCAGCCGCTGGCGCGAAAGCGTGCTGCTGAACATTCGCGGCCTGAGCGAAATCGTCTTTCTCAATCTGCTATTGCAACAACAGCTCATCACCCCGGCGCTGTATTTCGCGCTGATGCTGATGGGCCTGATCGCGACGCTGCTGCCGGCCCTGATCGGCCTGCATCGCGCGCCCCTGAATCTGAACAGTCCCTTGCCCCGGAGCTCACGTGCCAATCGTTGAAATGGAATCCCGTCAGGTCGTGATCATCGGTGCCGGCCCGTCCGGCGCTATCGCCGCTGCCCTGCTCAAGCGCAAGGGCCACGATGTGCTGGTGCTTGAGCGCCAGCACTTCCCGCGCTTCTCCATTGGCGAAAGCCTGCTCAGCCACTGCCTGGATTTCGTCGAAGAAGCCGGCATGCTCGACGCCGTCAACGCCGCCGGTTTCCAGCGCAAGACCGGCGCGGCGTTTGCCTGGGGCGAGCGCTACAGCGCTTTCGATTTTGGCGACACCTTCACCGCCGGCAAGCCGACCACGTTCCAGGTGCAGCGCGCCGATTTCGACAAGTTGCTGGCCGATCAAGCAGCATTGCAAGGTGCGGAAATCCGTTATGGCGATGCAATCGTCAGCGTCGATTTCGATCAGACGAAACCACTCCTTGACGTGCGCCGCGAAGATGGCAGCGAGTACCGCGTCGAAGCCGATTTCGTCCTGGACGCCAGCGGCTACGGCCGCGTGCTGTCGCGCTTGCTCGACCTCGAAGCGCCTTCGAATTTCCCGGTGCGCCAGGCGGTGTTCACCCATGTCGAAGATCACATCGACAACCCGGCGTTCGACCGTGAAAAGATCCTCGTCACCACCCATCCCGAGCATCGCGATGTGTGGTTCTGGACCATCCCGTTCAGCAACGGCCGCTGCTCGGTGGGCGTGGTCGCGGCTGAGGAACATTTCCGGGGGCGCGATAGCGACCTCGATGTCTGCCTGCGCAGCTTCATCGCCGAGACGCCAAGCCTCGCCGGGGTTCTGAACAACGCGGTCTGGGACACTCCGGCGCGCACCCTCGGCGGCTACGCGGCCAATGTGAAAACCCTGCATGGCCCGGGCTTCGCGCTGCTGGGCAACGCCGCAGAATTCCTCGATCCGGTGTTCTCCTCCGGCGTGACCATCGCCATGCGTTCGGCGAGCATGGCTGCCGGCGTGCTGCACCGTCAGTTGCAGGGTGAAACGGTGGACTGGCAAAGCGAATTTGCCGAGCCGTTGAAACGCGGCGTCGACACGTTCCGCTGCTACGTCGAAGGCTGGTACGCCGGCACCTTCCAGGACGTGATTTTCTACGAGGACAGCCAGGCGGAAATTCGCCGGATGATCTGTTCGATCCTCGCCGGTTACGCCTGGGACGAGCGCAACCCGTTTGTCAGCGAAGCGCGGCGCCGGCTGAAGATGATTTCCCAACTCTGCGCGCAGGACGCCTCATGAATTACCTGAGCGACAGCTACGTCGAGGAAACCCGCTTCGGTCTCTGGTTCCTGCGCAGCCACACCTGGCAGCACCACGTGCTGCGCGTGGCGATCAATGATCTGCGTGGATTATTCAGTGAGCCGCTGCCGGAACGTCCGGTGCTGCTGGACGCCGGTTGCGGTCAGGGCAAGTCGTTCGGCCACCTGCGCCAGACCTTCGCCCCGCAGCGCCTGATCGGCGTCGACGCCGACCCGCACAGTTTGCAACTCAGCGCCGAAGAGGCCACGCGCCTGGGCATGCCAGTCGAGTTGATCGGCAGCGATTGCGCCACGCTGAACGTCGCCGATGCCAGCGTCGACCTGCTGTTCTGCCACCAGACCTTCCATCATCTGGTCGAGCAGGAAAAGGCCTTGGCCGAGTTCTATCGCGTGCTCAAGCCGGGCGGCTATCTGCTGTTCGCCGAGTCCACCGAGGCTTACATTGATACCTGGGTGATTCGCTGGCTGTTCCGCCATCCGATGCACGTACAGAAGAGCGCCGCTGGCTATCTGCAGATGATCCGCAAGCAGGGCTTCGAGTTTGCCGAGCGCAATGTGTCCTACCCGTATCTGTGGTGGAGCCGGTCGAAGGATTTTGGTTTGCTGGAGCGGTTGGGGTTGAGCAAACCCAAGCCATTCGGTGAGCGTGAAGAGACGCTGGTGAATGTCGTCGCGCGCAAGCCGCTTGCAGGGGCTATCTGATGCGCCACTTTCGGCATGAATACATTGGTCCCTGTGGGAGCTGGCTTGCCAGCGATGGCGGTGTGTCAGTCAAAAAAAATGCTGGATGTGCCGACGCCATCGCTGGCAAGCCAGCTCCCACAAGGTTTGTGGTGTGGCTAGTATTGCTGCTATTTGCCTTGCTCAGCGCCTGCGCCGGCCAGCCACCGCTGCCAGCGGCCAACCCGACATTGCCACTGCCGCTGCAACTGCACATCGAGCGCGAGCAGGCCGGGCAGCGTCAGGACTGGCTGCTGGTGATCCAGCGCGAAGGCGCCGGCACGCGCTGGTCGATGATGGATCCGCTGGGCATTCCCCAGGCCCGCCAGCAACTGATCGACGGGCACTGGCAGGCCGACGGTCTGTTGCCGCCGAACCCGGAAGCTCGGGAGCTGTTCGCCGCATTGCTGTTCGCTTTGACGCCTTCCGCCGAACTGCTGGGCAATTATCCCGACGCCCGCCAACAGGCCGATCAGCGTTCACTGCCGGCGCGCTGGAACATCCGCTATTCACAACCGTTGAGCTTCCAATTGAATCTGCCCCAAGGCCCGCACTATCGCGTTTCCCAGTTAGGTGAATCGACGCCATGACCGCTTACCTGAATGCCCTCGGCGTGATCTGCGCTTTGGGCCGAGACAAGTCTGAAGTCGCGCGCAATCTGTTTGCCGGCGACTGTTCGGGCATGCGCCGCGAGTCCGGCTGGGTCGCCGAACGTGAGCTGCCTGTGGCCGGCGTACACGGTGAATTAGCGCCGATCCCGGCCGAACTGATCGAGCACAGCAGTCGCAACAATCAGCTGCTGCTGGAAGCCGCGCTGCAGATTCGAGACGACATCGATCGTGCGATCCAGACCTTCGGCCGCGAGCGCATAGGCGTGGTGCTAGGCACCAGCACCTCGGGCATCGACGAGGCCAGCCGGGGTCTGGCGCATTACATCCGCGAACAGCAATTTCCTCCCGAGTACGACTATCGCCAGCAGGAACTCGGCGCCCCGGCGAATTTTCTCGCCGAATGGCTGCAACTGAGCGGCCCGGCCTACGTGATTTCCACTGCCTGTACCTCCAGCGCCCGCGCGCTGATGAGCGCCCAGCGCCTGCTCGATCTGGGCCTGTGCGACGCGGTACTGTGCGGCGGCGTCGACAGTCTGTGCAAGCTCACGCTGAACGGTTTCTCTTCGCTGGAAGCCGTTTCAGATGAACGCTGCAATCCGTTTTCCGCCAACCGCAACGGCATCAATATCGGCGAGGCGGCGGTACTGTTCGTGATGAGCAAACAGCGCGGCAAGGGCCCGGGAATCGCCCTGCTGGGTGCGGGCGCCAGCTCGGATGCGCACCATATTTCCGCACCGGAGCCGAGCGGTCGCGGCGCTCTGCAAGCGATGCACAAAGCCCTTGGCCGCGCGCATCTGCAAGCCGGGCAAATCAACTACCTGAACCTGCACGGCACCGCGACCCAGCACAACGACGCGATGGAAAGTCTGGCGGTCGCGGCGCTGTTTCCCCAAGGCGTCGCCTGCTCGTCAACCAAGCCGCTGACCGGTCACACCCTCGGCGCGGCTGGCGCGCTGGAAGCGGCGTTCTGCTGGCTGAGCCTGAGTGCCGAAAACCCTGAACAGGCGTTGCCGCCACACATCTGGGACGGCCAGGCCGATCCCGCGCTGCCGCCACTCAAGTGGGTGACCGCGAGCGAACGCCTGACGTCCATTGCACCGCGCTACCTGATGAGCAACTCGTTTGCCTTCGGCGGCAACAACGTCAGCCTGATTATCGGAGACGCACCATGAGCCACTGGCCGCTCGCCGAACTGCTGCCGCATGCCGGCGACATGATCCTGATCGACGCCATCGAGCGCTTCGATGACGAGCAGATTTTCACCCGCCTGACGGTCAAGCCCGATGGCCTGTTCAACCTGCCCGACGGCAGCCTGCCGGCGTGGGTCGGCGTCGAGCTGATGGCGCAGAGCGTCGCCGCTTTCGCCGGTTGCCACGCCCGGCAAAAAGGCAATCCGCCGGAGCTCGGCTTTCTCCTCGGCACGCGCAAATTCGAGTGCAACGTCGAAGCCTTTGCGCCCGGCAGCGAGCTGACCATCCACGGCCTGCGCTCACTGGAAGACGACAACGGCATGGGCGTATTCGAATGTCACATCCACGGTGACGGCATTCATGCCAGCGCCCGCCTGAACGTGTTCCGTCCGCCGCAAGCCAACCAATATCTGCAACAGACAAAGGAGTCGCACGATGACTGAATCCGTACTGGTCACCGGCTCCAGCCGTGGCATCGGCCGCGCCATTGCCTTGCGTCTGGCGCAAGCCGGGCACGACATCGTCCTGCATTGCCGCAGCGGCATGACCGAAGCCCAAGCGGTGCAGGCCGAAATCGAAGCACTGGGCCGCCGCGCGCGCATCCTGCAATTCGACGTCGCCGACCGTGAAACCTGTAAAAGCATTCTCGAAGCCGATGTCGAAAGTCACGGTGCCTATTACGGCGTGGTGCTCAACGCCGGGCTGACCCGCGACGGCGCGTTTCCGGCGCTGAGCGATGACGATTGGGACGTGGTCCTGCGCACCAACCTCGACGGTTTCTACAACGTTCTGCACCCGGTGATGATGCCGATGATCCGTCGTCGCGCGGCCGGGCGCATCGTCTGCATCACCTCGGTATCGGGCCTGATCGGCAACCGTGGCCAGGTCAATTACAGCGCCTCGAAGGCCGGCGTAATCGGTGCGGCAAAGGCGTTGGCGATCGAGCTGGGCAAGCGCAAAATCACCGTTAACTGCGTCGCCCCTGGCCTGATCGACACGGCCATGCTCGACGAAAACGTGCCGGTGGAGGAGCTGATGAAAATGATCCCCGCGCAACGCATGGGCACCCCTGAGGAAGTGGCCGCTGCGGTGAATTTCCTGATGTCGGCGGAAGCCTCGTACATCACCCGCCAGGTGCTGGCGGTCAACGGAGGCCTGTGCTGATGAAGCGCGTCGTCGTCACCGGCATGGCCGGCATCACCTCGCTGGGCAGCGACTGGCCGACCATTGCCGGCAATTTCGCGGCCAATCGCAGCGGCATTCGTCGCATGGACGAGTGGGATCGCTTCACTGAGCTGAACACGCGTCTGGCCGGGCCTATCGATGATTTTCTCGTACCGTCGCACTGGACCCGCAAGCAGTTGCGCAGCATGGGCCGGGTTTCGCGACTGGCGGTCGGCGCAGCGGAAAAGGCTCTGGCCGATGCTGGCCTGCTCGGTGACGAATCAATCAAGGACGGGCGCATGGGCGTCGCCTGTGGTTCATCTACCGGTAGCACTGACGAGATCAAAGCGTTCGGCAACATGCTGCTCAACTCGGTGGCCGAGGGCCTGAACGCCAACTCCTATGTGCGGATGATGCCGCACACCACCGCCGCCAATATCAGTATTTTCTTTGGCCTCACCGGGCGCCTGATCCCCACCTCCAGCGCCTGCACCAGCGGCAGCCAAGGCATCGGCTACGCCTACGAAGCAATCAAGTTCGGCCGCCTGCCGTTGATGCTCGCCGGCGGCGCCGAAGAACTGTGCCCGACCGAAGCCATGGTGTTCGACGCGCTCTACGCCACCAGCCTGAAAAACGATGCACCCCAGACCAGCCCTCGCCCGTACGACAAGGGCCGCGACGGTCTGGTGATTGGTGAAGGTGGCGGCATGCTCGTGCTTGAGGAGCTGGAACACGCCCTCGCCCGTGGCGCGCACATTCACGCGGAAATCGTCGGTTTCGGCAGCAACGCCGACGGCCAGCACACCACCCGCCCGGAACAGATCACGATGCGCCGCGCCATGGAACTGGCCCTGGAAGATGCCGGCCTCACCCCGGACGCCATCGGCTATGTGAACGGCCACGGCACCGCGACTGAACAGGGCGACATCGCCGAAACCCTGGCCACCAGCAGCCTGTTCGGTGAGCACATGCCGATCAGCTCGCAGAAGAGTTTTCTCGGCCACACCCTCGGTGCCTGCGGTGCGCTGGAGTCATGGTTCAGCATCGAGATGCTCAACAGCGACCGCTATGTGCACACCTTCAACCTCGACGAGGTCGACCCGCACTGCGGCAAGCTCGATTACCTGCGCGGCGAATTCCGTCAGATGCATCACGACTACGTGATGAACAACAATTTCGCTTTCGGCGGCGTCAACACCTCGTTGATCTTCCGCCGCTGGGCATAACCGAATCAATCCAGGTCAAGGAGACCTACATGCACTTCAAAAAACTCGCCGCCGTCACCCTGCTGCTCTGCGCCCTGCCAGCGATCAGCCAGGCACGCGACACGGCGGTCTACCTGCCATTCGACAAAGCCGTCGCCGAAGCCACCCGCTCCGGCAAGATCGATGGCAGCGTGAAATTCTATCTGGCCGGCAACACCCCGGCCGGCAAAGTCACCGTGGTCAGCCCCGACGCCGTGACCAACAAGAAAACCAACGCCTTCAACAAGTCCGACGAAGTCGCCTGCGAATGGGTCGCCCAATCGGCAATCATCAGCCTGCACCAGGCCGCGAAAAACGCCGGCGCCAATGCCGTGACCAACATCGTCAGCTTCTACAAGCGCAACGAGCGCAAGGACGCGCAAACCTACGAATGCCACGCCGGCGCGATCATGGCGGGCGTTGCGCTGAAGGGTGATCTGGCGAAGGTTCAGTAAACGCCAGAAATGACAAAGGGCGCCGTTTGGCGCCCTTTTTTTTGCGGTGATTGAACAGCATCTACACTCGCTGATGCAGGTCGCAGCACCATAACCTGCCCTCGCAGTCTCTTTCACCGTCAAAGGAGATGACCATGCAAGTGAAAGCCCTGATGGCCGCTGCGCTTATCGCCCTGCTGCCCAGTGCCAGCAATGCCACCAACCTCATGTACATGCCTTTCGAAACCGTGCTGTCGGACGCCATTCGCGCCGGTCGGCTGGATGGCAGTGTTAAGTTCTACCTGATCGGCAACGGGCCGCAGGGCACTCAGCAGTTGCTGCGCCAAGGGGTGGTCAGTGATTTGAAAACCAACGGTTTCAACAAGAGCGACCAGGCTTCGTGTGAATGGGTGTTGCAGTCGAATCTGATCAAATTGCAGGCTGATGCCAAGCGGGTCGGGGCGAATGCGGTTGTGAATATCGTCAGTTACTACGACCAGCATGTGCGCAAGGATTTGAATACGTACGAGTGCCGGGCAGGAGTTTTTGTTACCCGGGTGGCTTTGAAGGGGGATTTGGTGCGGTTGCCCTGAAATCTGTGATGTTTGGGCCGACGCCTTCGCGAGCAGGCTCGCTCCCACCTTGGAATGCGTTTCCCTGTGGGAGCGAGCCTGCTCGCGAAAGCGCCAGCGGCCTTCACACCGTCAGGGGCTCGACCTTGCGCGTCAGCAGTTCGACAAACGCCTTGGCCATCGGTGATTTCTGATCTTTGCGCTGCACCAGCCAAACCGCCGAAATTGCTTCGGGATCGAGCAACGGACGGTAGACCACGCCGTCGATGCGCATGCGTTGGTAGGACGCTGGCAGCACCGATACACCCAAGCCCGCCGCCACCAGACCGATGATGGTCATCGCCTCGCCAGCCTCTTGGGCGAAGTGCGGGCTGAAGCCGGCGTCACGGGCCAGACTGAGCAGTTGTGCATAGAGCCCGCTGCCATAACTGCGCGGAAAAAACACGAACGGTTCCAGCGCCAGCGCCGAGAGAAACAGGCCTTCGTCGCTGCCTTGGGCCAACGGATGCTTGGAACTGAGCACCGCCACCAATGGCTCGCGCATCAACTCCACAACACTCAGTGAATCCGGCAATCCGAGCGGGCGCATGATGCCCACCTCGATCGACTCGTCCACCAAGGCATCGGCGACCATGGTGCTGCTCATTTCGCGCAGATTCAGATGCACCGCCGGAAAGCGCTGACGAAAGGAAAAAATCGCCTGCGGAATGGTCGAGTTGAACGGTGCAGACGAGGTGAAGCCAATCTTCAACTCACCCAGCTCGCCAAGTTGCGCACGGCGGGCGACATCCGCTGCCTTGTCGACTTGTGCCAGCACCAGCCGCGCCTCCTGCAGAAACAACCTGCCCGCCTCGCTCAATTCCACCCGACGATTGGTCCGTTCGAACAAGCGCGCGCCGAGCTGTTGCTCCAGCGCCTGAATCTGCTGGCTCAGCGGTGGCTGGGAGATGCCCAGCACCTGTGCGGCCCGGCCAAAATGCAGTTCTTCGGCGACGGCGATGAAGTAACGCAGATGACGCAGTTCCATAGGATTACCATTAGGTCGCTGAAGCTATCAAACAGGTCGAACAATATATTGGATAGAAACATTAGCCAGCTATATGATTTTTTCATTGCCTGCCCGGCTGTGCTTTCCGAGGTCTGAAGTGAAAACTGCTGTCGCGCCCCTTGCCCACGAAATCCCGCCCGCAGCCGACGACGATGCCCTCGCCGAGCTGCAGGAGATCTACATCGAAAAAGGCACGCCGGCCTTCATGCGCACGGTGCTGGCACTATTCTGTGGCGGCTTTGCGACGTTCGCGCTGCTCTATTGCGTGCAACCGATGATGCCGCTGCTGTCCCACGAATACGGGATCAACGCGGCGCAGAGCAGCCTGATCCTCTCGGTGGCGACCGGCATGTTGGCCTTCGGTCTGCTGATCACCGGGCCGATTTCCGACCGCATCGGCCGTAAACCGGTGATGGTCGCCGCACTGTTCGCTGCCGCGTTGTGCACCATCGCCAGTTCGATGATGCCGAGCTGGCAAGGCGTGCTGATCATGCGCGCATTGATCGGCCTGTCATTGAGCGGCCTGGCAGCGGTGGCGATGACCTATCTGAGCGAAGAAATCCATCCACAGCACATCGGCCTGGCAATGGGTTTGTACATCGGCGGCAACGCGATCGGCGGGATGAGCGGACGGTTGATCACCGGCGTGCTGATCGACTTTGTCAGCTGGCACACGGCGATGCTGGTGATCGGCGGTCTGGCGCTGGTCGCAGCGGCGGTGTTCTGGAAGATCCTCCCGGAGTCGCGCAACTTCCGCGCTCGCTCGCTGCACCCGCGCAGCCTGCTCGACGGCTTCACCATGCACTTTCGCGACGCCGGCCTGCCGCTACTGTTTCTTGAAGCGTTTGTGCTGATGGGCGCGTTTGTCACGCTGTTCAACTACATCGGCTACCGCTTGCTGGCGGCGCCGTACAACCTCGATCAGGTATTTGTCGGATTGCTCTCGGTGGTGTATCTGTCGGGGATCTACAGCTCGGCGAAAATCGGTTCTTTGGCGGACAAGCTGGGGCGACGCAAAGTGCTCTGGGCGACCATTGCACTGATGTTCGCCGGACTGGCACTGACCATGTTCACCTCGTTGTTGCTGGTGATCGTCGGCATGCTGGTGTTCACCTTCGGCTTCTTCGCCGCGCACTCGGTGGCGAGCAGCTGGATCGGCCGGCGCGCGTTGACCGCCAAGGGTCAGGCGTCGTCGCTGTATCTGTTCAGTTATTACGCCGGTTCGAGCATTGCCGGGACGGCGGGCGGGGTGTTCTGGCATCTGGGTGGGTGGAATGGGATCGGGCTGTTTATTGGCGCGTTGTTGCTGATTGCCCTGCTGGTGGCGTTGAAGCTGGCGAAGTTGCCGCCGCTTGGCGGTGTCAAAGCTTAAAAGCAAAAGATCGCAGCCTTCGGCAGCTCCTACAGGGAAACGCAAATCCCGATGTAGGAGCTGCCGAAGGCTGCGATCTTTCGATCTAAAATAAGCCCGGCATTTGGCCGGGCGTTTTTTATTGGGCGCTGATCACTCGTGATACTGCGCCGACAGCTCATGCACCGCACGCAGGAACGCGCCGGCATGTTCCGGATCGACTTCCGGCGTAATGCCGTGGCCAAGGTTGAACACGTGGCCGCTGCCCTTGCCGTAGCTGGCGAGGATGCGCCCGACTTCAGTGCGGATCGCTTCCGGTTTGGCGTAGAGCACGGTCGGGTCCATGTTGCCTTGCAGCGCGACCTTGTCGCCGACGCGGGCACGGGCGTTGCCGATGTCGCAGGTCCAGTCAAGGCCGAGGGCGTCGGCGCCGGCTTCGGCGATGCTTTCCAGCCACAGGCCGCCGTTCTTGGTGAAGAGGATCACTGGCACTTTGCGTCCGTCGTTCTCGCGGATAAGGCCGCTGACGATTTTCTTCATGTAGGCCAGGGAGAATTCCTGATACGCCGCCGCCGACAGGTTGCCGCCCCAGGTATCGAAGATCTGCACCGCTTGTGCACCGGCCATGATCTGGCCGTTGAGGTACGAAGTCACCGACTGCGCCAGTTTGTCGAGCAGCAGGTGCATGGCTTGCGGATTGTCGTAGAGCATCGCCTTGGTCTTGCGGAAGTCTTTCGACGAGCCGCCTTCGACCATGTAAGTCGCGAGGGTCCACGGGCTGCCGGAGAAACCGATCAGCGGCACACGTCCGTTCAGCTCGCGACGGATGGTGCTGACCGCATCCATCACGTAGCCGAGGTCTTTGTGCGGATCCGGGATCGGCAAGGCTTCGATATCGGCCATCGTGCTGACGACTTTCTTGAAGCGCGGACCTTCACCGGTCTCGAAGTACAGACCCTGGCCCATGGCATCGGGAATGGTGAGGATGTCGGAAAACAGGATCGCCGCGTCCAGTTGCGGATAGCGGTCGAGCGGTTGCAGGGTGACTTCGCAGGCGAATTGCGGATTCATGCACAGGCTCATGAAGTCGCCGGCATGGGCGCGGCTGGCGCGGTACTCCGGCAGGTAGCGACCGGCCTGGCGCATCATCCACACAGGGGTGACATCAACGGGTTGCTTGAGCAGGGCGCGGAGGAAACGGTCGTTCTTCAGGGCAGTCATGTCGGCATCCGGAAAAAAAGTGCGGGCATGGTCTCAAAAGACAGCGGCAAGCAGCAAGCTACAAGCGGCAAGTTAAAAGCAGGATTGCTTTGTAGCTTGCCGCTTGAAACTTGAAGCTTGCCGCTGGCGTCGTCAGACGCCCAGATAATCGAGGATCCCTTCAGCCGCATTGCGCCCTTCGAAGATCGCCGTCACCACCAGGTCGGAACCGCGCACCATGTCGCCACCGGCGAAGATTTTCGGGTTGCTGGTCTGGTGCTTGTACTGACCTTGCTCGGGCGCAACAACGCGGCCCTGGCTGTCGGTCTGGATCTCGAACTGTTCGAACCACGGCGCCGGGCTCGGGCGGAAGCCGAAAGCGATAACCACGGCGTCGGCCGGGATGATCTCTTCGGAACCCGGGATCGGCTCAGGGCTGCGACGGCCACGGGCGTCCGGTTCGCCGAGACGGGTCTCGACCACTTTGACGCCTTCAACCTTGTCTTCACCGACGATGGCAATCGGCTGGCGGTTGTAGAGGAATTTCACGCCTTCTTCCTTGGCGTTCTTCACCTCTTTGCGCGAGCCGGGCATGTTCGCTTCGTCACGACGATAAGCGCAGGTCACCGATTTGGCGCCCTGACGGATCGACGTGCGGTTGCAGTCCATCGCCGTGTCGCCGCCGCCGAGCACCACAACCTTCTTGCCTTTCATGTCGACGAAATCTTCCGGCGACTTTTCAAAGCCCAGGTTGCGATTGACGTTGGCGATCAGGAAGTCCAGCGCGTCATAAACGCCTGGCAGGTCCTCACCGGCAAAACCGCCCTTCATGTAGGTGTAGGTGCCCATGCCCATGAACACTGCATCGTATTCGGCGAGCAGTTGTTCCATGGTCACGTCTTTGCCGACTTCGGTGTTGAGGCGGAACTCGATGCCCATGCCGGTGAAGACTTCGCGACGATTGCTCAGCACGGTCTTTTCCAGCTTGAACTCGGGGATGCCGAAGGTCAGCAGGCCACCGATTTCCGGGTTCTTGTCGAACACCACCGGAGTTACGCCGCCACGCACCAGCACGTCGGCACAACCCAGACCCGCCGGGCCCGCGCCGATGATCGCCACGCGTTTGCCGGTCGGCTTGACCTTGGACATGTCTGGGCGCCAGCCCATGGCGAACGCGGTGTCGGTGATGTACTTCTCGACCGAACCGATGGTCACCGCGCCGAAGCCGTCGTTGAGGGTGCAGGCACCCTCGCACAGACGATCCTGCGGGCACACCCGGCCGCAGACTTCCGGCAGGGTGTTGGTCTGGTGCGACAGCTCGGCGGCCTGAAGGATGTTGCCCTCGGCGACCAATTTGAGCCAGTTTGGAATGAAGTTGTGCACCGGGCACTTCCATTCGCAATACGGGTTGCCGCAACCCAGGCAGCGGTGGGCCTGATCGGCCGACTGCTGGGGTTTGAACGGTTCGTAGATTTCAACGAACTCTTTCTTGCGTTGACGCAACAGTTTCTTCTTCGGATCCTTGCGCCCGACATCGATGAATTGAAAGTCGTTACTGAGACGTTCGGCCATCTTCAAAACCTCATAACAGCAGCTTCAAGCTACGAGCTTCAAGCTGCAAGAAAATCACTCTGCAGGCACATCGCGCACTGCTGTTAACTTGCGGCTTGTAGCTTGCCGCTTGCAGCTGCGTCGTTACTGCGGACTCGCACGAGTGCTTGAGAGCAGAGATTTCAAGCTCGCTGCCTTCGGTTTGACCAACCAGAAACGACGCACGTAATCATCGAGGTTCTCGGCGAGTTCACGACCCCACTCGCTGTCGGTTTCGGCGACGTACTCGTTCAGCACGTTCTGCAGGTGGCTGCGATAGGCTTCCATCGCCTCGCCGCTGATCCGCTGGATCTCCACCAGTTCGTGATTGACCCGGTCAACGAAGGTGTTGTCCTGATCGAGCACGTAGGCGAAACCACCGGTCATGCCAGAACCGAAGTTGTAACCGGTCTTGCCCAGCACGCAGACGAAACCACCGGTCATGTACTCGCAGCAGTGATCGCCAGTGCCTTCCACGACGGTGTGGGCACCAGAGTTACGCACGGCGAAACGCTCGCCTGCGGTGCCGGCGGCGAACAACTTGCCGCCAGTGGCGCCGTACAGGCAGGTGTTGCCGATGATGGCGCTTTCCTGAGTCTTGTAGACGCTGCCCTTCGGCGGCACGATGACCAGCTTGCCGCCGGTCATGCCTTTGCCGACGTAGTCGTTGGCGTCGCCTTCCAGGTACATGTTCAGACCGCCGGCGTTCCACACACCGAAGCTCTGCCCGGCCGTGCCTTTGAAACGGAACGTGATCGGCGCCTTGGCCATGCCCTGGTTGCCGTGCTTGCGCGCGATTTCGCCGGAGATCCGGGCGCCGATCGAACGGTCGCAGTTGCAGATATCCAGCTCAAACTCGGCGCCGCTGAGGTCGTTGATCGCCGACGAGGCCAGCTCGACCATCTTCTCCGCGAGCAGACCTTTGTCGAACGGCGGGTTGCGCTCAACGCCGCAGAACTGCGGTTTGTCCGCCGGGATGTGATCGCTGCCCAACAGCGGCGTCAGGTCCAGGTGATGCTGCTTGGCGGTCTGGCCTTCGAGGATTTCCAGCAGATCAGTGCGACCGATCAGCTCTTCGAGGGAGCGCACACCCAGTTTGGCCAGCCACTCACGGGTTTCTTCGGCGACGTAGGTGAAGAAATTCACCACCATGTCGACGGTGCCGATGTAGTGATCCTTGCGCAG